>JBFHXQ010000001.1:0-29468 GCA_041598895.1 Woeseiaceae bacterium
TGCGAATGACGGCGGCCTTCGACCAGGCGTTCTGACTATCGCCAGCTTCTTTGCGGGGTTTATCTTCTTGTTCGCGGCGTTCTTCGGGAAATACCCATGGGACAGAAGTACGACAAAAGAGCGGGACAATTAATCCGTCCGCTCTTAGCCGGAAGGCGCCTTTCGAAAGACTCAGAATTGAGGCCGTCAGACGTCTGCTATTGCTCGCAAGCAGCCGGCCAGGATTGCTGCGTTGCAATGCATGCTCCTGACCCAAGCCACATGCTAACCCTCTAACTTCGGATCGGCCTGAAAATGGACATTGACCTTCGCGTCCTGCTTGTTGCGATGGTTATGTTGTTCGTCGTTGGTATGGCGATTTTTCTTCTGTGGAAACTGTTTGAACCGAAACGCGAAGGCGAATCGCGGTCACTGATGGGGCTGCTCGTAAAGCCTGCAGCGATAATGGCCGTTGGCGTCAGCTTCATCGGTATTTGCATGATTTTTCCGCAGGTCCTGGTTTGGACATTCGGCGCATTGGCAGTCATTGCAGTCATCTCGTTTTTTCGGATGCCGGCGTCACAGAAACGAGCTATCGGCGAAGCGGTTGGCCAACCAGACCCATCGTCGACATGGTCTACAGCCAGATTCGTCCTTGCCGTCTTTGTTGTGTTTGCAGCTGTCGTCGGATTACTCGCCTATTTTGTTCCGCAGTAGGACCGCTTCTAGCCGAAAGTCGTTGCCATCGATTCCTCGGCGGCACGAGCCAGTCTGGTAGTCAATTAACGGCTCGACGCGGACATCGTTGATGTTCTTGTATAAAATCAACCAAAAGTCAGGTAACTATAAGCAGCCCCCGTCAAATGAAGTTGAATACGCCAAAAGAATAAAGGTGCCGATATGAGAATTTCGCTGTCCAGTGTGTCAGTCTCGGATCAGGACCACGCATTGGAGTTCTACACTCAGAAATTGGGTTTCAACAAGAAAAAAGACATACCGCTGGGAGACGCCCGCTGGTTGACGGTGACGTCACCGGAAGATGCGGACGGCCCCGAGTTGCTGCTGGAGCCGAACGCCGACTACCCTGCGATGAAGGCGCTGAAGGATGCATTGGTCAAAGACGGCATACCGTTCACGGCGTTCGAGGTTGACGACGTCAACGCGGAGTACCGTCGCCTCAGCGAATTGGGGGTCAGGTTCACGCAGGAGCCCACCGACTTTCAAGGGGTAACGTTTGCGGTATTCGACGATACCTGCGGTAACCTGATTCAAATCTATCAGGAAGCCGATTAATCGGAGAGCAGACGGGTTGAACCGATTTTTGAACTACTAAAATCGGTTCGATCGCTTTTTCCCTCTAACCGGCTAGCGCCTCTTCGAGCTCCTGTGCGAGCTCGCCGGGTTCCGGCAGATTGCTCAGGTAATGCTTGCCGTTGACCTGCTCCTGAAATTCTTTCGCCTTTCTGCGCGGATTGTAGAACTGCTTGTACCAGATGCGGCCGCGGCGGAAGCTGCGCTCGACCGGCAGCGCCATGATACTGAGTGCGGGCCGCTTGTTGCTCCAGATGTCGAAATCCTGTGCGAATGCCGCCAGCGCGCCTTCCTGGGCCAGTTTGGCATTTGCGATGTCTTCCTCTGTCGGCGGAGTGTTCGGTGCAAGTGCCAGGTTGTTGTGCCAGGCCTTGACGAGCCCGTCCTCGATCGGCGTATGAAAAATAAATTCATAACCGTTCGCCTCCCCGAAGCGCTGCCGTGAAATCAGCATGCCCGGACCTGTGTACCAGGTCGACGTCGTCAGGTACGCGTTGTACATGCGATGGAAGCCGCCCTGGCGCTGGTAATACACGTGTCCATCGTATTCGTTCTCGAAGTATTCGCACGGCGCGCCGTGGGTCGGTCCGAGGTGGTGGGCATCGGCCATGTTGTCGATGATTTCCTGCGGGTGAATCGGTATCTCGCCGAGATGGTCGTAGCTGCCGTTAACCCACTGGGGGTCGTCCCAGGCATCGAGATCCGGCGCGGCGTACTCGGGCTCGCCGTCCTCGGGATCGTGCCACATCAAGATCGCGCCGAGCTGCTCGACCACGTTATACGAGCGAAGCTTCGCGCCTTTCGGGCACGGTCCGTCGAAGTACGGTATGTCATCGCAGCGGCCATCCGGTGCGTAGCGCCAGCCATGATACGGACAGCGGATCGAGTCGCCTTCGATCTGCTCATTGTTCAGCACGATCGATGCGCTCGGACTCGCCGCAAGGTGCGTGCCCATGTGCGCGCAGTACGCGTCGAGCAACACGACCTTGCCGCTCTCGCCGCGATACAGCGCCATGTCCTTGCCGAAAAAGCGCACGGGAAGCGGGCCGTTATCGAGTTCCTTCGCCTCTGCGATCATGAACCAGCCTCTCGGGAACATGAACTCGCCGAGATCGAAGTCTTCTGCTTTTGCCTTCAAGGTTTGAGTCCTCCAGCGTGTGCACTCGCTGCGCGGCGGGCATCGTCGCACAGTGTCATCATCGGTCGCCGACGTCGCGCGCGCGTGCCGCTATACCGTCAACCGTGTAGTTGACGAAGTACCTGAAATTCGTGTCAAGATCGAAGTCGTCATCATCGAGGCTCAGCGCACTGAGCGTCGGCAGCTCCTCGGTACCGGTTTCGAGCTTTTCTGCGAGGCGCGCATACGTCGGAGTCGAACCACCCGCAATTTCCGCACGCGTCTGCAGTTCCTGGTGCACGTAGCCGACGACGTTGTTGACGAGGAAGGCGTGCGCGCGCGCCGCTTCGCGCGGGCTGAAGCCGAACTCGACGAGTATTTTGGTTGCTTTTTCGAGGCGCTCGAAATCGGGGTCGAGTGCGGCCTGCGCGTATTGCAGCAGCTCGGGATTGTCGAGGAACGCGCCGCGGTAGAAGCCGGCCAGTTCGACGAGCCAGTCCCGCCAGGACAGACCGGCCGGCGACGGCATGTCGCCGACGCGCTCGGAGAGATAGGACGCGTAAATGCGCCGCAGGCCGTCGAGCCCGCCCGTGTGGCGATAGAGCGTCGTCACGTTGACGTCGAGCTCGCCGGCCACGGCGTGCATGCTCACCTCGCCGCTTTTGCCAACCCGACGCACCGCCTGCTCGATCAGCTCCCCGTTGATAGACGGCGTGCGCCCGCGTCGCGACGTGCGGCCGACGTGGGCCGTCGACGCTGCCGATTGTCTGCTCTTCGCCATCGGCGAGACCTGCGTGAACCAATTTTGCATTATAAATGCAAAATTGGCGGTCGAACAGGTTCGTGCCGGATCAGGGGCTGTCCGTTGCATCGGTCTGCCAGAAATCGGGGACGCCTGGATCGGAGCGTTTGATGAAGCGCTGCAGGAAGCGGATGACGTCCGCAATTTCCGTCTCCGGGAAATCGGCGAGCAGCTGTTCCTCGATTGCTTTCGATCGCGCAAGCAGCGAGAGGTACAGCTCGCGCCCCTTGACCGTGATCGCGTACTGCATGCCGTCGTGCGTTTCGGTCACGAGACCTTTGCCGATCATCGCATGCAGCGTCCCGTGATCCGGTGCGCGTCCCGTATGCTCGAGACGCACCTGCAGTGCCTGCAGCGACATCGGCCCGCCAAGGCCGAGCAACGTCAGCGTCAGATATTCGCTCTCATCGATATCCGCGCTCGCCCACGCATCGCGCAGCGGTGCGGATGCCTGAAAATGGGCCCGCGCAATCAGGTAGAGAAAGAAGTTTTCGGTGAACGTCCCGTGCGCAACATCGACGCCGGCGCCCGGCTTTTCACCTTTGCCCTTACTCTTCGCCAATGCGTAGCTACCACCGTGAAAAACCAGCGGCGGCTCGTCGGTCTTCTCGTAGTCCAGGACCTGGCCCACGAAGATCAGGTGATCACCGCCCTCGTAGGTGTGCGTCGTCCGGCACTGAAAGCGAGCGGCATACGCCGGCAGCAGCGGAACGTTGCCGACGCCGCGCGTCCACTCCTGACCCGCGAACTTGTCGCTGCCCGCACTTGCAAAGCGCGCGGACAGCGCCTCCTGCGACGCGCCGAGGACGTGCACACAGAAATGGCCCGACTCCCGAAACGCGGCCATCGACCGGGCACTCTTCGCGAGGGACCAGAGCACTAGCGGCGGGTCCAGCGACACCGAATTGAAGCTCGATGCCGTTACGCCCACCGGTTCTCCATCGGCGTCCAGCGTCGTAATGACCGTGACGCCCGTGGCAAACTGGCCGAGCGCCTGGCGAAAATCATGGGCATCTCGGGCGTTGATCGGGGCCTCCGGGGCGGCTTCGCTGAGGGGAGCAGCAAAGCTCACCCTCATCGAAAAAACCGTGAATTTGATACGAATTAGGCTAGTTAGTTTGATATTATAGCCGATTATATACAATTTCTAGCTATTATTTTACGAATTTGGGAAAAAACGTGAGCGACCTTTCGAATCGCACAATCGTCGTCACCGGCGGCAGCCGCGGCCTGGGCCGCGGCATCGCGGAGGGTTTCCTCGCGGCCGGCGCCGCGGTCATCGTCTGCGGCCGAACCGAGCCCGACACCCTGCCGAGCGCCGGAAACGCATCCGCGCTGTTCGTCAAAGCCGACGTCCGGGATGCCGCCGACAGCCAGGCGCTGATCGATCACGCGGTAAAGGCGACCGGCCGCCTCGACGTATTGGTGAACAATGCCGGCGGCAGTCCGGAGGTAGCGGCAGAAGACGCGTCACCCCGATTTACCGACGCGATCATTCGCCTGAACCTGACGGCGCCCGCGGTGCTCAGTCAGCAGGCGTACGCGGCGCTGCGGGACAGCGGCGGCGGGTCGATCATCAACATCGCGAGCGTATCGGCGATTCGCCCGTCACCCGGCACGGCGGCCTACGGCGCGGCGAAAGCGGGACTCGTCAACCTGACTCGCTCCCTGGCACAGGAGTGGGCTCCCGAGGTGCGCGTCAACGTCATCATCGCCGGCCTGGCACGCACCGAGGCTGCCGGCGCTCACTACGGCGGCGAAGAGGGCATCCGCAATATTGAAAAGCGCATGCCGATGCGGCGCATGGCCACGCCGGGCGACATTGCCCGCGCGTGTCTGTACCTCGCGTCCGCCGAAGCCGCGTACGTGTCCGGCGCAACGCTCGAGGTACATGGCGGCGGCGAACCGCCCGCATTTCTCAGTCTGCAACACGATGCCTGACGCCGAGGCACCGGATCGCACGCGCATCCCCGACGGGTTCGAGCGGGTTACGACGCACTCGGGATTCGGCCGCTACGTCGGCCCGTATCACATGGCCAGCGTGTCCGACGACGATGGCCATGTCGAATACTGGACGGGCCTCAAAGTCGATGAGCGGCATGCTGGGCGCAACAGGGGCGAATACGGCCACGGCGGCATTCTTATGGTGCTGCTCGACGAAGTCATGGGCCGTGCAGCATCGCGATCGGTCGGCAAGGTATGCGTCACGGTGTCGATGCAGACGAATTTCTGCGCGCCGTTTTTCGACGGCGACTTCCTGCGCGCGACTGCCGACGTGCAGCGCAAGGGCCGCAGCCTGGTGTTCGTCGACGGCAAAGTGCTGTGCGGCGATTCACTGATCGGCACGGCGTCCGGCGTATGGATGAACAGCGGCCAGCCGCTGCCCTAGATCCCGGGAAAAATTTCGAATCGTCGCACGCGTCCGGGTGGGTCTCGCTACTTGAGCACCGCGGGCACGTGCAGTTCCGCGAGCTTGCCGCCGTCTACCGGCAGCTCGGCGCCCGTTATGAAACTCGCCTCGTCGCTCGCGAGAAAGAGTATCGCGGCGGCGAGCTCTTCGGGGCGGCCGCTGCGCTGCATCGGAATCGCCGCCTCGAGCGTCGCTAGGATTTCGGCATCGCCCTGCGCCGCTGCCTGATTGGCCGGCGTGTCGACAGACCCCGGGATCACCGTGTTGATGCGCACGTTATGGGCCGCCGCTTCCATTGCAGCGCAGCTCGTGAATCGGGTCAGCGCCGCCTTCGCGGCCGAATAGCCTGCAACGCCCTTCGCGGCGCGCGAGCCGCAGGACGACGACACGTTCACGATTGCACCATTGCCTTGTTTGATCATGATCTTCATCGCCTCGCGCGTGCCGACGAACGTCGCATCCGCCGTGACCGAAAAATTCTTGCGCCAGTTGTCGACGCTCATCGTGGCGATCGGTCCGTGGCGCGTGACGGCCGCGTTGTTGACGAGCACGTCCAGGCGGCCATGCGTATCGGCCGTATCGTTGATCAGCCTGGCGAACGCGTCGAGATCCGTCAGGTCGATCTGCTGCGCCGTCACCTCACCGCCCTTTGCGCGTATCGCATCGCAGGCTTCTTCGAGCTTTTCCCGGCCGCGCGCGCAAATGACGACGTGAGCCCCCTCTCGTGCGAATGCTTCGGCCGCGGCCCGCCCGATGCCGTAGCTGCTACCTGTGACGATAACGACCCTGCCTTCAAATCGTTTGTTCATGCGTTTGCCTCTTTTAGTATGTGCCGAGCCGCGAGGTAGCCGAACGCCATTGCGGGACCGAGCGTCGCGCCGGCGCCGACGTACTTGTCGCCCATGACGGAGGCCGACGTGTTGCCGGTCGCGTACAGGCCGGCAATCGGTTTACCGGACTCGTGCAGGACGCGCGCGTGCTCGTCGGTCAGGAGCCCACCTTTCGTTCCGATGTCGCCGGGATACAGCGGCAGCGCGTAAAACGGCGCGTCCCCGATACGTGCGATGCACGGATTCGGCGTGTTGCTCGCGTCGCCGTAATACTGGTCGTAAAAACTGTCGCCGCGATGAAAATCGGTGTCGATGCCGGTTTCGGCGAAGCGGTTGTTGCGCTCGATCGTGTCGTTGAGGCCTGCGGCATCGATGCCCGCGCGCGCGGCAAGCTCGTCCAGTGTAGCCGCTTTGAGCAGCAGCTCGCGGACCTTGCGTGGCAGGAAGCGATCCGGCGTCGCCCAGCCGGGGCCGAGCGGGCCGAAGGGATACTTCTTGCGGAACGTGGCATCGAACACGACCCAGGACGGTATCGATTCCGCGTCGTACATCGCCTTGCCGGATTCGAGGTAGGGCAATGCCTCGTTCGCGAAGCGCCGACCCGCCTTGTTGACGATGACCAGACCGGGCAGCGAACGCTCGGCGAAGATGCCCATCGGCCGCGGCCATCCCGGCACGTGCACGACCGGTATCCACCATGCGTGCTGCATCAGGTCGGTTGCGGCGCCGAGCTCAGTAGCCGCAGCGATCGCATCGCCGGTGTTGTTTTCCTGCGATGCCGTCCAGTCCGGCGTCGTCGGCTTTGGCAGCAGGCGCTCGCGCATCGCGGCATTGTGCTCGAAGCCGCCGGCCGCGAGGATCACGCCGTGCCTCGCAGTTATCTCAACGTTGCGGCCGTCCTTTGCGACGACTGCCCCGGTGACCGTGCCGTCGCGCTCGAGCAGCCGGGTCATCGGGCAGTCAAGCCAGAGTTCGCCGCCGAGCTCTTTCAGCGACAGGTACAGGCTGCCGATCAGCGCATTGCCCTGCGTCAGGCGGCGCGAGCGACGGTCTTTGAGTCGGCCGGGCAGATCGAGGTAATAGGCAATAACGACTTTCAGCAGCGTGAGCCGCCAGCCCGGCGCCTGCGTCAGGAACTTGCGCGCCTCGGGAATGCTCATCGTGTAACGCCCCTGCGCCATCGCACCCCGCGGCTGCTCGCGCATGCGGTACATGTCGTCCCCGAGCTTCGCACCGTTCAGCACTTTCGGTGACTGCGTACGGTAGCCCCGTTTCGCGCCGGGCTGCTCCGTGTAATAGTCGGGGTACGGTATCGCTTCGTAACTCACGTGCGTGTTCCGCTGCAGGAATTCGAGCATCTCGGGCGCCGCGTCGATGAACGCGCGAATGCGCTGATCGGACACCTGCTCACCAATCATCGTCTTCATGTACAGGTAGGCATCGTCGGCAGAATCGTCGACGCCGAGCCGCTTCGCGTTCATGCTCGCCGGAATCCAAAGACCCCCGCCGGATATTGCCGACGTGCCGCCATAGCGGTTGCTTTTCTCGACGACGAGTACACGCGCACCGGAGTGCGCCGCGGTCACCGCCGCCGTGAGCGCGCCGGCTCCCGAGCCGACGATCAGGACGTCCGTTGCGTAGCTGCCGGTCACGAAAGCGCTCAGGCGATGTTGGCGTTGAGAACCGTGCGGGCGTCGGCGCCGATCCGGTCACCGACGGCGAGCGCCGCGTCAGCGGGCGTTCCGAGGTAGCGCTCGTTGTGCTTGCCCCAGAGGAAATAGCGATGAATCGGATAGGCGATGTCCTGCCCGATACCGCCATGCAGGTGCAGGATGATGTGTGCCGCTCTGTGGCCCGCCTCGCCGACCCAGAATTTCGCAACGCGCGCCGATAACGCGGCGTCGCGTCCGTGCTCGGTGTCATCGAGCGCGCGCCAGTAGACGCCTCTCAGGGACTCGATCGCCATGTAGGCGTTCGCCGCCTGCTGCGACACCGCCTGAAATGCGCCCAACGGACGGCCGAACTGCTTGCGCTGCGACACGTACTCCGCCGTCCGTCGCAGGCCCTCGCTGAGCACGCCGACCTGCAGCGCGCCGAGCGCAATAAAGGCATTCTGTTTTTGCGCCTCGACCAGCGCGCGCGCCGCATCGCCGCTCGCAATCAGATTCGCCTCCGCCAGCTCGCAGGCCGTGAACTCGACACGGCCGGCCGGCTCGCTGCTCGTCATTCGCTGTGCCGTTACGGTAACGCCGCTCGTGTCGGCCGGGCAGTGCAGCACGACGAGTTCGCCGTTGTCCGTCGGCGCCGTCACGACGAATCCGCCAGCCGCCGGCGCATAGGGCACGACGCCGCTGACGCCGTCGAGTGTCCAGCCTGTCCCGCGGCGGGATGCAGCGAGCGCATTCGGGGCAACGACACCGGCAGACGGCCGGACGGGGCAGAGAATCAGCTCCCCTCTTATTACGCGCGGCAAGACGTCTGCCTTCAGCGCATCGTTCCCGCCGTTGGCCAGCGGCATCGCGCCCTCGACAAGCGCTGCGATGAGCGGCACCGGAGCAACGTACCTGCCCTGCAGCTCGAGGATCAGGCACAGCTCCGAGAGCGTCATGCCGAGACCGCCGTATTCCTCGTCAACGACGAGGCCCAGCATTCCGGAATCGGCCAGCTGCCGCCAGAGCTCACCGTGCATCGGCGCTTCCGATTCATACAGCGCCTTGAGCGCATCGTCGCTGCACAAATCGGCGAACACGCGCTCGGCGGCGTCGACGATCGCCTGCTGCTCCTCGCTGATGCTGAAGTCCATCGTCGGCCCTCCGCTCAGACGATCGTGTTCGGCATGCCGAGGCCGAAATTTGCGACCATGCAGCGCATGACTTCCATGACGCCGCCACCGACGGTATTGACCTGGCCGCTTCGGTAGTCGCGCTCGAGATCACCGTGGAATATTGCACCGTCGCTCGGGTACTGCACGAGCGCATCTTCGCCGACCAGGTCCAGCAGTCCGCGCAGAACCTCGATCAATTCGAGCGTGTTCTGGAACTTGACGCCCGATGCCAGTGCGACGTCGAGATTGCCCTCTTCGATCTGCGTGGCGGTGCGCAGGTTCAAAACCTCCATCGCTTCGAGCCGGCAATACAGCTCACCGACTTGCGCTCTGACGAGCGGATCCGCGAGTGGGCCGTCGCCAGCTTTGGATTTCCCGTCGAGGAATGCGACAACGCGCCGGAACTGCTTCGCACCGACGACCGTCATTGCCGCGAGCGCAACGCGTTCGTGATTGAGCTGCGACGTGATCAGTTTCCAGCCGCCGTTAACCTCGCCGACGACGCGGTTCAGCGGCACCCGGACGTCTTCGTAATAGGTCATCGTCGTGTCGATGTCGCCGACAGTCCTGATCGGCGCCGACGAAAATCCGGGGTCGCTCGCATCGGCAATCAGTATCGTGATGCCGTCGGAAGGCCGTTTGACGTCTTTCGAGGTCCTGACCGCGAGCCAGACGTAATCGCAGTCCTGCCCCGAGCTCGTATACAGCTTGTTGCCGTTCACGACGTAGTGATCGCCGTCGCGCACGGCCGGCATTTTCAGCGAGCCCAGGTCCGTGCCGGCACCGGCCTCCGTATAGCCAACCGCGAAGATGCACTGTCCTCGAGCGATTTTCGGCAGGAAGAACCGCTTCTGCTCGTCGGTGCCGAAGCGCATTATTGCCGGCCCGACCGTGTTGACCGTGATCAGTGGGAAAGGCGCGTGCGCCGACCAGGCCTCCTCGAACAGGATGAGCTGCTCGACGGTCGTGTACTCCTTGCCGCCGAATTCCTTCGGCCACCCGAGCGTCAGGATGCCGTCCTGGCCGAGTCGCGCGATGATCTCGCGGAATTTCGGACCGCCCTCCCGGCCGACCACCTCGGCCACGACGTCGGGCGTCATGAGCGTCTGAAAATAGTCGCGCAGCTCCAGGCGAAGCTCCCGCTGCGCGGGGCTGAATCGGGTATCCATCGGTCGTCGAGCCTCGGGATTGACGCCAAAAACGAATTTTGCAATTATAATGCAAAATTCGCGTGCGAAACACAACATGGGCAGCCAGACGCCAGGACGCATCCGTCCCGTCGAAAATTACGACTCGCAGCACTACTGGCAGGGTTTGCGCGACGGCAAGCTCCTTCTGCAGGCGTGCGCGGACTGCGGTGCGCTCCGGCATCCGCCGCAGCCGATGTGCGAACACTGCCAGAGCCTCGACTGGACGACCCTCGAATCCGCGTGTCGCGGCGCGATTCACAGCTATACCGTCATCTACTACCCGGAGATTCCCCCGTTCGACTACCCGAACGCGATCGTGCTCGTCGACCTCGACGAAGGCGTGCGCATCGCGTCGCAGCTCGTCAACTGCGATCCGCACGACATCGACATCGGCAAGCGCGTCGTCGCAAACATCGTCGAGGTCGAGCCGGGACTGGCGCTGCCCCTGTTCGAACTCGTGGATCACTGACCGTGTCGGCGAGCGGCCACAGGCAGGCGACGATCGTCGGCATCGGCACGACCGAGTATTCGAAGGACTCGGGACGCACCGAGATGCGACTTGCCTGCGAGGCGGCGCTGGCAGCCGTCGAAGACGCCGGTCTCGGCGGCGCCGACGTCGACGGCATCGCGACGTTTTCGATGGACAATAATTTCGAAATAGAGGTGCACCGCCAGATCGGCGGCCGCGAGCTGCGCTACTTTTCGCGCACGGAGTACGGCGGCGGCGCCGCGCTTGGGCCATTACATCATGCCTACGGCGCGCTGGCGTCAGGTCAGTGCGAGACCGTGCTGATCTACCGGGCAATGAACGAGCGCTCGGGCCTGCGCTTCGGCGGCGGCCGGATCATGAGTATGAATGCGCTGAACCCGGACATGATCCATTTCAGCCACTATTTTCCGACCGGCTTCATGACGCCCGCGAGCTGGCTTGCAATGAGCGCGCGACGTTACATGCACCTGTATGGCGCGACGTCGGAAGACTTCGGACGCGTCGCCGTGTCGCTCAGGGATTTCGCGGCGACGAACCCGGCGGCATTCTACTACCAGCGCCCGATCACGCTCGACGACCATCAACGTTCGCGCATGATCGCGGACCCGCTGCGGCTCTTCGACTGCTGCCAGGAAAGCGACGGCGCCGTAGCCTTCGTGGTCACGACGGCGGAACGAGCCCGGGATTTGCGAACGGATGGCGTGCGGATAGCTGCCGTACGACAGTGCGCACTGTCCAGCTCACGCCAGGTCACGGCTTTCTACGGCGAGGATATTTCGCGGTTTCCCGAGTTCGACGCGATGGCCGGCGACCTCTACGCGGCGGCAGACGTCACGGCCGACGACATAGACGTCGCGTGCCTGTACGACCACTTCACACCCTCGATTCTCCCGCAGCTCGAGTCGTTCGGCTTCTGCCCGATCGGCGAGGCGAAGGACTTCATCCGCGACGGACATATCAGCCGCGGCGGCAGGCTTCCGGTCAACACAAACGGCGGCCAGATCGGGGAGGCCTATATTCACGGCCTCAACGGCATCGTCGAGATCGTGAGACAGTTCCGCGGCGCAGCCTGCAATCAGCTGGACGCGGTCGAGCATGCGCTGGTGACCGCCGGCTCCGGGGTGCCGACCGGTGCCGCGATACTGAGCCGCCCGGGCCCGTAAGAGGAAACGCCGTGCAAGCGCAGTCGCAGCCAGTACAACAGCCGCCCGCATTTCTGAGCACGCTCAGGAACGAACACCGCTATTTTCAGTCCCTGCTCGACATTTGTCGCGACCACATAGATCGTCTGGCCGCCGGTTCCGACACAGACCTCGACGTACTCGAGGATGCACTGCGTTATCTCGCAGAGTATCCGGAGGATTACCATCACCCCCGTGAAGACCTGCTGTTCGACCGGCTGCGCTCTGTCGACCGGAGCAGCGGCCCCATTCTCGACAAGCTGCTCTCCGGTCACGACACCATCCATACGGACAGTAATGACCTGCATCACCTCGTAATGCGGCTCAACAACGGGGAGACGCTGGACCGCTCGCTGCTCGCCGCAAAACTGGCGCGTTTCGTCGACGGCTACGAAACGCACATGCGCGATGAAAACGAAGTGGTCTTCACTCGCGCAGAACAAGAGCTGGATCCGGAGGACTGGGAGGACCTGGATGCGGCGCTCGAACACGTCGAGGATCCCCTGTTCGGGACCCGGGTGCGGCGCCGGTACCGGCGCCTCGCTGCGGTTCTCGAAGCCAGGCTCGGCGTCGCGCGGCGCGATCTGATCATCGCCGAATATCTGAGCCTCGGCGCCGTCGTCGATACGATGATCAAGCTGTCCGAGACCGGCATCAGTATCGGATACGTCGCATTCGACCGCAGCGCCAAGACCTGGCGCGAAAACCTGGCGACGACGCGCAAGGGGCTGGCGTCCGGCCGGGTAACCGATGCAGCAAAACTGCCGCTGAAGCTTCTGCACAACACGCTCGGCAACATCCGAGGCGGTTTTTCCGACTCCTCGAAGCTCCTGCGCGACGCGGTCACGGACATTCGTACACCGAACGACATGCGCCTGGATACGCTCAAGGAGTTACTGCGGGACGAGTGGGGCAGGCGCGAGCCTCGTAAGCGGCGCTCCGCAAAGCAGAACCGGTAGCCGTCAGCCGGGTTCGGATTCGGCACCGGCCACGGTACGCAAGAGCCCGCGGAATGCGCGCCGCGCAGTGCTCTTGCCCTGCACGACCTGGAATACCTCTGCGGCGATCGGCATGTGCACGCCGTGCTTCTCGGCAAGCGCCATGACCGCCGGTGCGCTCTTTACGCCTTCGGCCACCATGAACATGTCCTCGATGATTTCCTCGATCGAGCGTCCCCGACCGAGCTCGTAACCGACCGTGCGGTTGCGACTCTGCGCGCTGGTACAGGTCGCAATCAGGTCGCCGGTCCCGGCAAGCCCCGCGAAGGTCTGCGGCTCGCCGCCCATCGCCACCCCGAGCCGCGTGATTTCCGCGAGCCCGCGCGTGATCACCGCCGAGCGCGTGTTCTCGCCGGCTCCCTGACCGTCGCCCATGCCCGCCGCGATCGCGATGATGTTTTTTAAAACGCCGCCGAGCTCGCAGCCGATGACGTCGTGATTCGTGTACACGCGAAACAGGCCGCTGTGAAACAGCTTCTGCAGCTCGGTGACGATGACCTCGTCCTCCATCGCGATAACGCTTGCGGCCGCGAAGCCGGCCATGATTTCCCGCGCCAGGTTAGGCCCGGTCAGCACGCCCGCAGGGTGGCCGGGCAGTACCTCATTGATGAGCTCCGTCATGCGCTTGCCGGAGCTCAGTTCGAGGCCCTTGCTCAGGCTGATGACGGGAACCCATGGCCTGATGTGCGGGCGGATCTGCTCGAGTACGCTGCGAAACGACTGCGACGGGATGCCCATTACGATCACGTCCATCGAGGCGACGGTTTCCTCGATGTCGGACGTTGCCCTGAGGCGTTTCGGCAAATTGGCGCCCGGAAGGTATTTCTCGTTCGTGTGCCGGGAGTTGATCTCGTCGACCGTCGCCGAATCTCTTGCCCAAAGCGTGATCGGCGCATTTTTTGCAATTAGCGCCGCCACGGTCGTGCCCCACGATCCGCCGCCGAGCAGCCCTGCCTTAAGGTTCATATTGCCCCCTCATCGCCGCACCCAAATTCTTATTTTGCAATCGCTCTGCGGCTTCGCCGAGTTCGGTCAGGCGGACCGGGCCTTCGCCGCGCCTTTCTTGCCGCGCTTCTTCCGGCCTGCCGGCGCCTTTTGTTCGACGCTCGCCGCGCCGAGCAGCTCTTCGAATGAGTCCCGAAGGCAGCTCACGAAAAACGCGATGTCCGGCATGATCTCGCGCGTCGAGGTAACGCCAAAGGTCATTTCCCCGTTATAGCTCGGCGTCGCAATGAACAGCCCCATACCGTTGTTCAGCGGCGCCATGCCGAAGTTCGTAATCTGCAGCGCACCGTTCATGTACATCGGCACCTGCGGACCCGGCACGTTCGAGATGAACAGGTTGCAGACGCGCGGGCCCGTGCCGACGCGCGACACGAGCCGGCCTGCGAGTGCCTGCGTCGCGGACGGCACGTGGCGGCTCAGGTCGGTCATCAGTCGTGCCGAGATGCCGGACTTCGCCTCCTTGGTCGCCTGCGTCGTTTCCCGAATCGCCGCCAGCCGTTCGATCGGGTCTTCGACATCGGTATGAATCGAGGTCGTCATCGCCGTAATGTTGTTTCCAGGAGCCTCGTCGCTCGAGCCCGGTCTGCGGGCGTTTATCGGCACCCATGCGACCAGCGGCTCGTCCGGCAATTCGTCGTGGGCCACAAGGTATTTGCGCAAACCGCCTGCGCAAACCGCGAGCACGACGTCGTTGATCGTAGCCCCGGACACGGCCTGCCGGATCTGCTTGAAACCCGCCAGCGGGAACCGCGCCCCGTCAAACATCTTGTGTGGCGACACCTCGCGATTGAAACGGGTTTTCGGCACGTCGGACCTGTCGTCGTCGCCCGACCCCAGGTTTTTCTTCACCGCGTCGAACACCACCGGCGTCGCTCGCAGAAGCATGGTGCCCATACGCACCGGGGAGGTGGCGTTGGCGACGATTCCCCGCCTCAGCATGGTTACAAACGAAGGCTCGTCGTAGATATTCATGTGCATCGACGAAATATCGACGGCCGGAGTGCCGTTCGCGTCGATGTCCATGATCGCCGCAAAGAACTGGTTGGCCGATGCGCCGTCGACTGCCACGTGGTGGATCTTCGTGCCGAGTGCATAGCTTCCCTTCGGTACGCCCTCGACGTTATCGAGCCCCTCGACAACGTACATCTCCCAGGGCGGCCGATTCATGTCGAGTGGCCGCGAGTGATAGCGCGCCATATGGATACACAGCTGCCGCCAGTCGCCCGGGTGTGGCAGCCGCGCATGCCGCATGTGGTATTCGAGATCGAAAAATTCGTCATCGACCCAGTACGGATAGTCCAGCTCGAAGGGCACGTGCACGAGGCGTCGCTTGAACAGCGGTGACGTGTGCAGCCGACTCTCGACGTGCGCGATGATGTCCTTGAAGCGGACCTGGCCGCCGGGTGCCGTCGACGGATCGAATATTCCGAAGCCGGTAACGTGGGTCAGGTTATTGCCCGTTTCCATATACAGAAACGCGGCATCCTGAGCTTTCAGCTGTTGTAACAAGTGCTTCTCCTCGAAAACGAGCGGGCGAGCGTCTCTCGAAAACTTACGCCCGATAATTCACGCTGCGACCGTCGCCAGCGAACGTATCCGCGTCATTCGGCGCGCCAGCTCCGCGGAGTCTGCTGCAGCGACGCGGCGCAGCTCCCCGTTCGCCGGATTGCCTGCTCCGGTCAATCCCATGTGACTGAGCTGGCGATAACCGTTCGCGAACAGCACCTTCGAGATCGACGCGCTGTTGCTGATCCGGCCCTGCAGCCGCCGCTGCTGGCCGAGCTTCAGGCTGCGAGACACGCAGTCCTTCTCGTCGATTCCCTCGTCGGGCTCCAGGCCCTGCACGATGTCGGCGACCACACCGTATGCCTCGACATACGGCAGCAGCGTCGCATGCGCTACCAGGGGGCGCATTTCTGCAAGAAAAGCCGCCGCGGATTCGCCGCCCGGAGCAATTCTTGCCTCCCAATCCGGCGCATATCTGGCGAGCTCCTCTTCGAGCTGGCGACGAAACTCGGCTTTCGCCGCATAAAAGAATTCGAACTTGAAGATATCACGCAAGCGTTCGGTCTCCTGCCAGAAGGCGTCCATGCCGCCAGCATCGTCCAGGTTCGTCGCACCGGCCAGGGCAAGTTCCAGTATTGCTTTGTTGACGAAATAGTGAACGATCGTGTTTCGATAATAGCCCGCCGTGGCGTAGCCGTCCTCCGGAATGCCGTACACCGTCTCCGGGCCCTCGTCATAGCGCATGACCAGGCCCCGCGCGATCGTGATGCGCGCGAGTCTTACGACCTGCCGGTCCCGGCGTTTTTCGAAATAATCGGCCATGCGGACGTTGCGAACCCGCAGCCAGTCGACCAGCGATCGAACCTCGTCGCGGAATTCCTCGAAGGTCAATGCCCTGGGGGCGGCGCCGAGCAATGCCATGCAGGCGAGCGAAGCGAACGTAACGGGCGTGACATCGTTGACGCGAACGGCAACCTCGAACGCGATTTTCGGAACGTCGACATCGTTGACGTGCGGGACAGCGCCCTTTACGACCACCGGCTTGCAGAAATCCAGGTACACGCGACCCTTCGGAGCGCGGAGTTTGCGAATATAGCCCAGGAACCAGCCGAAGCTTTCGGGCCGTTTCGAAGCACCGGCCTCCTCCAGCGCGTATTCGGCCGCCTCGCCGATCAGGTCGTAGCTAATCGATACGGGGATGAAGTGCAGATCGGTCGTCCCGGTCGCATGCGCGGCTTCGAGGACGTACTTGATCATGCCGTAACGCGGCGGCATCAGCTTGCCGACCCGCGACCTCGTGCCTTCGAATGCCCAGCTGAACGGAAAGCGTTTCTCCATCAGGTAGCCGAGATAGTGCCGAAACACCAGCTTGTACACCGGGTTGTCGGCAAACGTCCGGCGTATATAGATGACGCCGGAGCGGCGACCGAGCGTGCCAAGGCCGAAAAACGCCATGTTGATGCCGCCGAAGGAATGCGGCGCCGGCAGATCGTTCTCGTACAGGATGGACAGCACGGCCATGCCGTCGACGTGAGACTTGTGCGACCACAGCAGGGCCGTCGGATTGTCACGCATGATTGCTCGCGTGCGCTCGACGTCGTCGGGATCGGTCACGATGTCCTTCTCGTAACCGAGCGACACGATTCTGCGGGTTACAGCCCCCATCCAGTCGATGAAAAACGGATTCGGCTGCGCGATCATCTCCTTCATGTAGCGATCGGCTTCCTCACGCAGCGCAGCAACTGGCCGGCCGAGTTCCGCGGCCAGTTTTTCCAGCGCCTCGCTGAACTGCGGGCTCGCCCGCAGGCTTTCGGCGACGTAACGCGGAACCTTGTAGCGATTGCCCTTGAGGCGCCGCTCGGCAACGTCGAGCGCCAGACCCGCCTGGCGCAGCACGAACGCCGCGAACTTGTCGCGCGCCCCGGCAGCGTCCGTGGGAACGGCAAGGCTCTCGAACCGGTCGCGCAGCTCGTGAAGCGTGGCAGACGCGCCCACGATACAGTGCGCCCGTCCGGGATCCATTTTCAGAATTGCGCGTGCCGCGAGTTTGCCGGGATGCCTCGAATCGCCAAGAAACAGGTCGCGCAGCCGCGGCGTGTTGCGCCGGGCCGATTCACGCGGCAGCCAGACGACGCGCGCCGGCACCACGCGCGTCTCGCCGGCACCCTCCAGCTTGTCCGGCAGCTCCCCGAGCTTAAGCCGTCCCTTCACGCCGAAAAGAATGGGCAAAACCACCGCGTCGACAGACTGTTCCTGCTGCGCAGTTGATTGGCGCGTATCTTTGACCCAGCTCTCGAGCAGCTCCTGCTCCACGCTGTGACTTGCGTCCAGGAGAAAGAGGACCGGCCCTGCCGACACATCGGGCAGGGGATTCGTGACGGAGTCGAGTTTCGCTGCCACTCGCCTGAGCCCTAACCGGTATCCGGAGTCACGCTTTTCCCGTTGCCGGCCGCGGCGCGCTTCTTCCCGGGCCGCTTGCTGCCCGTGGCCACGCTTTTCTTCGCGGGTCGCTTCGGCCCCTCTGCTGCCCGTTTCTTCGCGGGTTTCTTGCGCGCAGTCGCAACGCCGTCATCGCGCTGCCCCAGCGCCTTCAGGTACATCGCACGCACGTCTGCAACATGCTCGTCCAGCGTTTCACGTGTCCATGCACTCGTGTCGACGGGCGGCAGCACTTCGACCTCGACGGTTGCCCGGCGATAGACGAATTCACCCTTCGGGGCAACGTCGATGGCATTGTGAATCACGATCGGCACGATCGGCACGCCGGCCTGCATGGCGAGGTGGAACGCACCCTTTTTGAACGGGCCGACTTTGGGGGACACGGTACGGGTCCCTTCGGGCGCAATGAGCACCGATTTCTTCTGCTTGCGAATGACGTCGACCAGCGGCCTCATCGCCTCGATCGCACTCGACGTGTTGTCGCGATCGATCAGCACCGAACCACCGAATTCCGCAATTTTCTTCATCAGCGGAAACTTGCCGATCTCCGCCTTGCCAACGCTCGCAATGTCCTTGCGCAGCAGCTTTGTCGTGATGATCATGTCGGCCTTGCTCTGGTGATTGAAGATGAACACGGCCGGGCGCTGCTCCCAGAGATAGCGCTCGCCCGTAACGTTCATTTCGAGGCCGACGAGAGCGCTCGCGACATCTGCGAACAGAGACGCCGAAAAATTCTGGGCCTCCCGTTTCGATCCGCTCAGCGCCCAGATTGGCAGCGCCGCCGCGTACACCGGGATGAGGCTCATGTCGGCAGCGAACGCGCGCAGGTAGTCAGCCGCGGCGGGCCGGCTGCGGCTCTTGAAGCGGCGCACGGGCCAGCCGCGTTCCTCCGCGATTGCGGCGAGCTTCGAGTTCGGGTTCAGGGGTTGCGGATGGCCGACGCTCTCGAGCAGCTCGATATCGTCGTCGCTGTCCGTATAGAAAAAACTCTGCTCGAGATCGACGCCCCGTTCTGCCGCCAGCGTTTCGGCGGCGATGACCTTGCCCTCGCCCCAGCAAAGCGGCCTTACTATGTCGCCGGTGAACTCGCCGTTTGCGACCTCGAGACGACTGCACAGGACGTGCTCGATATCCAGGTCGCGAGCCGCCGGTGCAACCTGATACGGCGTTGCCGACGAGACGATTGCAACCGTGTGACCCTTGTCGAGGTGAGCTTTTACGAGCGCCCGCGACTCAGGATAGATGAGCCGCGCAATTTGTTTTTCGTAGACCTCCTCGCCGAATTCGACGTAGTCGTCCTCGGGGATACCCTTCATCAGTTTCGCGCTCGCCGACATCAGCCCGGAGAAGCCGATCTTGCGGAGGCTGAAACTGCCGATCGTCGAAACCGTTTCGACGAAGTCGCTGACCGACATTTTTCCCTGCTTGATCTGTTCCTTGAAAAACTCGGTCGCGGAGAATCCGGCCATTAGCGTACCGTCGAAATCGAAAAATGCACCGATCTCGGGGCCATCCGGCGCTTTTCGAATCGAACGCGTTACATCGGCATACAAGGCCATTGGTTTTGTCCCATCGAATGTGCCGCCGCCCTAACCGGGCTACGACGTTTTTTTATATTTTCCCCTGCGCCGCGCGGGTCGACCGCAGGGGCCGCGCGCCGCTAGCCGGCGCGTGCCTCTCTCTCTTGTTGAGTTCGCGCAGCGCTGTCGCTCTCGCTGTGACGGCACATAAACTTCGCTGCCTCGTCCAGAGCCTCTTCCGCGTCGGGAAGCAGGTGTGCATACATCTGGAACACGTGCACCATGCCCGGCCAGGTCTGCAGCTCGACCGGCGAACCGGCGCTTCGCGCCTTGTTCACGTAGCGACGAGCGTCATCCAGCAGCATTTCACAGTCGCTCGCTTGCACGAGCGTCGGCGGCAGTCCGCCTAAATCACCGAAAAGCGGCGACACGAGCGGATCACTCGGGTTACTGCGCCCGAGCAGCCAGCCGAGCAGCGCCTTCAGCGTCACGGGCAGCCGTGCGAACGGGCCCAATGCAGGTCCCAGCAGCAGGTCAGTGGCTATGTTCTTGCGAAAGCTCGTGCCGGACAAGGTCGAGTCGGTCGACGGCGAAAACGCGACGACGGCATCGGCCGGGCGCGTGCCCACGTCGCGCGCCCACGCAGACAGCATCAGCGTCAGGTTCCCCCCGGCGGAATCGCCGGCGACGAAGAGGCGCCGTGCCTCGCGCGTACCGTCAGGCCGGTTGTCGAGCAGCCAGCGATACGCCGCCTGGCAATCGGCGATGGACGCATTGCGCCGATGCTCCGGCATCAGCCGGTAATCGATGGAGAGCACGGAGACACCCGAGCGCTTGCCGAGCGCCGCTGTGAGCATGCGCGAACTCGTCGGGCTGCCGGCGTAGAAGCCGCCGCCGTGGATGTAGAGCAGGCGCCGGTCAGGGTCCGAGTTCGGCGCGAGCACCCATTCGGCACGCACGCCCGCGGCGTCCGCCGGCGTAACGGTGACGCCGAGCTCCTCCGGCGAGACCGGCGCCCCGAACAGGCCCTCGTCCATGAGGCGCCGAAGCACCTCGACCTGGCGTGACCGGGGAACCTCCTGGACGCGGGCCACCATGGTATCGACGCGCGCCGCAAGTTCCCCGGTGCCGGGACCCGGCTCGCTGCGGCCGCCGACGTTGGGAACCACGGGCTGATCGAAGCGTGAGTGGTCCGGTCCGCACAGGAACACCCTGACGGCAAGCCACAGGCTCGCGATCAGCAACAGCGTAATCGTCAAAAACATCAGCATGGTGGCGACAGGGCCTCCTTCGGCAGCGCCTCGAAGTTCAATATGCGTAGAATTCTATGCGAATAATGCCATGTTTTTGTAGTCTTAACGGCATGAAATGGCCTTAATTCGCAAAAATTATTGACTGAAACTGCGATTTAGGTGATATTCCGCAGTCAAACCGGGGCTGCTGCCGGCCGACCGTTCCTACACTATATATTAAGGTCGGCACCCGCGTTCCCGAACGGACCGACCTTCCACGATGGGGGAAACCATGAATCTCGAATTGAGAACCGTACGCTTGCCGCTCGTCCCGGCACTGGCTTTTGCTTCGCTGGCCGTGTCGCCGGCGCTTAACGCCCAGGGCGCCGCGGAGCAAGGCTACGCGATCGAAGAAATCGTCGTGACCGCGCAAAAGCGCGAGGAAAACCTGCAGGAGGTGCCGATCTCGATCACTGCCCTGTCCGGCGCGATGATCGAGGACCGGGGCATCAAGAACGTACAGGACCTTTTCACGTCCGCACCGGGCCTGGTCGGCTTCGAGGCCCCGTCGACGCGCGGTAACGTCTCGATCAACATGCGCGGCATCGGCGGCGGCAGCCCGAACAACATCTCGCTCGATCCGGCCAATGCGGTTTACGTCAACGGTGTGTATCTCGGCAAGGCGACCGGCCTCGGCGTCGACGCGTTCGACATGGAGCGAATCGAAATTCTGCGTGGACCTCAGGGTACGCTTTATGGCCGCAACTCCACCGGCGGCGCGATCAACTTCATCACCCGCAGGCCCGGCGACGAGTTCGGCGCGATGGCGTCGGTCACCGCCGGCAAGTACAGCCTCAAGGAATTCAAGCTGCGCGTCGATGTGCCGTTTTCGGACACGTTCCTGACGTCATTTTCCGCTCACAGCAGAGAACGCGATCACCTGTACCGCAACACGAACGCCGCTTCACCGGGTTTCGAGAACATCGATCGCCAGGGCTTTCGCGCATCGGCCCGCTGGCAGCCGAACGACACGTTTACGGCGGATTACATGTTCGACTTCAGCGAGATGGACGAGGATATTCAGGCGCTGCAGGTCGTCGGCTTCAATCCGTTCAGCGCCGGGGTGCTCGCCGCCCCGGGTTTCCCGGCGAACGTCGGCATCCGCAGCAGCGACCGGATCGCACAGATTGCGGGCTTCCAGCAGTTCCTGCCGTTCCTCGGCCCCGCGTTCTTCGCACCGCAGGTGCAGCAGCTCAACCAGTGGATGACCGACTACCTGACCTGGGCGAACGACCAGCTCGGCAACGTCTCATCCCGCAAAGGGCTCATCGGTTCCACGGATACGCAGCACAATTCGAACAACGAAGTTACCGGTCACGCATTGACGCTTGCGTGGAACTTCGAGGACCTGGGCGCTCTGGGTGACGTCGAGTTCAAGTCGATCACCGGCTACCGTGAAAACGACAACACGAACGAATCGGATCTCGACGGCACCGACAACACGCTGCGGCCCGGTCCGGGCGGACTGACGACGGGTATCGTCCACGAGCTCACGCTGCTGACGATCGGCGGCCTGTTCTTCGACTCGATTTCGCCGCAGCTTCCGGGCGCGCTCGAATTTGCGATCGGTCAGTCACTGGTGGATGCCATGGTCGCTCGCGGTCGCGCAGAAACCTTCAACACGTTCATCACGACCGAGTACGAGCAGTTCAGCCAGGAGCTGCAGATGGTCGGCGCCACGGACAGGCTCGATTACGCGATCGGCGCATTCTATTTCGACGACGACGGCAAGCGTCGCGGCAACAGCACGGCATTGTTCCCGATTGCCAGCACCGAGGTGACCGCGTTCGACAACAGCACGACGGCCTGGGCGCTGTACTCACAGATGACGTTCAGACCCACCGTCGACAGTCGCTTCTCGATCACCGGCGGGCTGCGCTACACGGAAGAGGAAAAGGACATCACCTACCTGTGGCGCTCGTCCGCAATCCCCGGCGGCTTTGTCGGCGCTTTCTTCGGCGGCCTGCCACCTTCCGCTGCGTATGCGGACAACTCGCAGGGAGACAGCCAGCCCGAGGTCGCGGGCATTTTCGGCCGCCAGTTCAGCGAGAAATTCGACAATCTTAGCGGCAAGCTGACGCTCGGCCTCGATTTCACCGACACGATCAACGGCTTCGTCACATACTCGACCGGTTATCGCAGTGGCGGCTTCAACGGCGATGCGTTCAATGCGGTCGACGATACGGCCGATTCCTTCAACGAGGAAACGATCGAAAACTTCGAGGTCGGTATCAAGTCGGACCTATTTGACGGGCGCGTGCGCCTTAACGCGACCTACTTCGACTATACGTACGAAGACCTGCAGGTTTCGACGCTGCTTGCCCGGCCTGACGGTACCGTCACGAGCAACACCGATAACGCCGGTGAAGCGGAGCGCGACGGCTTCGAGCTCGAGCTGGCGATACTCCCGCTCGAAAATCTGCTGTTTTCGCTGAACTACACCCTGACCGACGGCGACTTCACGAAGTTCCCGCCACGTGTCGCACCGGCGCCGGGCGGCGGCTTCAATACGCTCGAAACGACGAACCTGGCTAAGCGCACGATGATGCCGGACAACCAGCTCGCGTTTAATCTCGACTGGACGATTGCCGAGTCCAAGTACGGCCTGTGGCAGCTGAACGTCAACGGCGCCTGGCAGGAAGAGGCGCAGCCGATCTCGATCAATGGCGCAACCTACGACACGAATGGCGACGGCATTCCGGAGACGCCAATTGTCTACCAGCAGCTGAACAACGACGAACGCACGGTGCTGAATGCCCGGCTCGCGGTCAACGAGATTCCGGTCGGCGACGGCACGCTCAGTATCGGGCTGTGGGGGCGCAACCTGACGAACGACGATTATCGGGCGTTTTCGTTCAACTACGGCGCTGCACTTGGGTTGAGTGTCGCGCAGTACGGCGAGCCGATTACGTACGGCCTGGACCTGATCTTCCGCTACTAGCAGCCATATGAAAAAGTCTCAGCCGGTTTCAACTTGCCGCTAGCCCGCAACAGGCGGGCTTGGCGATCGACACGGTCGCAGGTATTCATTGATGAGCCGGCCCCTCGGGGCCGGCTTTTTTTTCAAAGGCCCAAGATGTGAGCAGAAACGTGACCGTATCCAGAGCGCACGCCCACTATGCGCTCGGGCTGCTGACGGTCACGTACGTCTTCAATTTCCTCGACCGCCAGCTGCTGGCAATCCTCGTCGAACCGATCAAGGCGGAGTTCGGTGCGAGCGACACCGCTATGGGCATGCTGTACGGCTTCGCGTTCGCGTTGTTCTACGCAACGCTCGCCATCCCGGTCGCCGCGCTTGCGGATCGCAGCGTGCGCCGCAATATTCTCGCTTACGCCGCCGGACTGTGGAGCCTGATGACGGTTCTGTGCGGTTTCGCAGCCAGCTTCTGGCAGCTGCTCCTCGTGCGCATCGGCGTGGCCGTCGGCGAGGCCGGTGGCGTGCCGCCGTCGCAGTCGCTGGTCAACGATTACTACCCGCCGGATCAGCGCGCGTTTGCGATGGCCGTGTTCTCGAGCGCGACGTTTATCGGCACGCTGGTTGCGCTCGTCGGCGGCGCCTACATCGCACAGACGTTCAGCTGGCGCACGGCGTTCATCGTGGTCGGCGCGCCGGGCCTGCTGCTCGCAGTGTTGATCCGTCTGACGATTCGGGAGCCGGCGCGCGGCGCCTGGGACCGGAGCCCGCCACAGAACGCAGCAGAAACCCAGAGCATGTTCGAGACGATCGCCGGCATGTGGAAACTCTCCGCGATGCGCTATGCCGTGCTCGGCTGCGCGTTCGCCGGCATGGCCGGCTACGGCATCGGCTACTGGACACCGAGCTTCCTGATTCGCGTATACGGTATGACGCTGGTCGAGGCCGGCACGATGGTCGGTCTGGTCGGGGCAAGCATCGGTCTTGTCGGCTCGCTGTTCGGTGGCTGGCTCTGTGATCGACTGAGCAAGATTGACGAGAAATGGCGGCTGCTGGTGCCCGTGCTGAGCCTGCTGCTGTCGCTGCCGCTGATGAGCCTGTTTTTCGTCTGGCCTGCGGATCAGGTCTTCCATGTCGGAGGGCTGAAGCTTCCCAGTGCGATCGCGATCTATGCCGCCGCCGGGTTCGTCGGCAGCTGGTGGGCCGCGCCGACCTACGTTGTCGTGCAGGCGCTCGTGCCGCCCGGGCAGCGCACGCTCGCCTGCGCAGTACTGCTCCTTTTTATGAATCTGATCGGCTTCGGCCTGGGGCCCGTCCTGATCGGCGTGCTGTCGGACCTGTTGCAGCCGGCCCTTGGCGCCGGCTCGATCCGCTACGCGTTACTGATCGGCATGGTGACCTATGTCGCGGGGGCTGCGTGTTATTTCCTGGCCAGTCGCAGGTATAAGGACCAGATGTACGAACGCCGTCCGGACAGCGCGGTAAGCGCCGCGCCGGGGCGGGCGTCGTAACCGGGTAGAATGCAGTGGATCGTATGTCCTGATACCGCTCGGCCGAAGCGTATTTTGAAAAACGTCTAATCGCGAAACGCGACAGAATAATTGCAAGCAGAGTATTGCCATGACTGAATCCATCGTCGATCGCCTGACTGCAAAGGGCGCACCGTTCGAATTCGAGACGGTCAGCGTGCGCGGCACCCGGTGCCGGGTATTCAAAAATACGCCGCCCTATCTCAGCACGCTGTATGCCAATCTCGACGTCTTCTCGGACCGGATCTTCGCCGTGTACGAAGGTCGCCGCCTGAGTTACGCGGACGTGATCGCGCAGGCGGCGACGCTGGCCGCTCACCTTCGCGAACACCACGACATCGGCCGCGGCAGCCGCGTCGCGATCGTGATGCGCAATGCCCCGGAGTGGGTGGTTGCATTCCTGGCCATAACGTCGCTCGGCGGCGTGGCGGTTCTCGTCAACAGCCGCGGCACCGCGGACGACATTGCCTACTGCCTGACGTCCACGAAATGCGACCTGGCGATCGCCGACCGGCGCTGCGCCGGTGGTCTCGGCAATACCGAAGCTGCCGAGCTGCCTTGCCTGGTCACCGACGTGCCCGTTGCCGGGGAAACCGGCAGCGGCTCTCTCGACGAGATTCTCGCGACGGCCAGCGCGGGACAGCTCGAACATACCGAGTGCGCCCCGGAAGACCCGGCCCTGATCCTGTTTACATCGGGCACGACGGGCCACCCGAAGGGTGCATTGCTGACACACCGCGGCGTCATGACCGCGCTCCGGACCAACGAATTCTCGAACGCGCTGATCGGCGCACAGATGGCAGCGCGCTACGGCATCGATCTCGAAACGCTGGCGGCAAACCGGCCGCAGCCCAGCACGCTGCTGATGTTTCCGCTGTTTCACGTCAGCGGCTGCCACTCCGTGCTGCTGCCGGCGCTCGTGCAGGGCGGCAAGATCGTGTTCATGCGGCGCTGGAACGCGGAGGACGCGCTCAGGCTCGTCGAGACCGAGAAGATCACGACGTTTCCGGGCGTTCCGACGATGCATTGGGACCTGCTGCAGGTCGCGGATCGCGACAAATACGATCTGACATCGATGTCCGCGCTGTCGATCGGCGGGCAGGCGACGCCGGTACCATTGCTCGAAGCGCTGCAGCAGGCGTTTCCGTCCGCCGTGATCGGCACGGGATACGGTATGACCGAGACGAACGGTGCGATCACGATGACGATCGGCGATGAATTCATCGCGGATCCGAAGAGCTGCGGCAAGGCCGTTGCGACGACCGATATTCGAATGCTCGGGGATGACGGAGAGTGGGCCGATGACGGTGAACCCGGCGAAATCTGCGTGCGCGGCGCCACGGTCATGGCGGGCTACGACAATCGTCCGGAGGCGAACGCGGAAGCGTTCCGGGACGGCTGGTTTCGCACCGGCGACGTCGGCTACTTCGACTCGGCGCAACGCCTGTACATCGTCGACCGGCAGACAGATATGGTCATTTCAGGAGGCGAGAACATTTACTGCGCGGAAGTCGAACGAGTCTGTTCCGAGCATCCCGCGGTACTGGAGGTCGCCACGTTCGGCGTGCCGGATGACCGGCTCGGCGAAAAACTGATCGGCATGCTGAGGCTTCGCGACGGTCACGCGACGCGGGTTGCCGACATCAGGTCGTATCTCGAAGCCAACCTCGCGGCGTACAAGGTGCCGAAAGACATACTGATCGTCGACGAGCCGCTGCCGCGCAATCCGGCAGGCAAGGTGCTGAAGCCCGTGCTGCGCGAGCAGTACCGGTCGAGCCAGGTGCGCACGCTATGACCATCATGGAACAGTGGCGTCGCGGGAGCCCGCATTTTTCCGACAGTCACGAGCAGTGGGCCGAGACCGTGCGCCGTTTCGTCGACGCCGAAATCGCGCCGCATATCGACGCCTGGGAAGCCGCGGGCGAGCTGCCGCGCGCGCTGCACAGGAAAGCCGCCGAGGTCGGCATCCTGGGACTCGGCTTTCCGGAGGAGTACGGCGGGATCAGCGACGGCATCGATCGCTTTCACGGCATGGTCACGGCGCAGGAGTTGGCGCAGGTCGGCGCAGGCGGTCTGCTTGCAGGCCTGATGGTCCACGCCGTCGGACTGACGCCGATCCTGACGCTCGGCGATGCGGCGATCAGGCAGCGCATCGCGCCGGCGGTGCTGTCCGGCGACAAGCTCATATCGCTGGCGGTAACCGAAACCTCCGGCGGCTCGGATGTCAGTCAGCTCAGGACAAAGGGCGAACTGAAGGGCGATCACTACGTCGTGAACGGATCGAAAACGTTCATCACGGGCGGCATGCGCTCGGATTATTTTACCGTTGCCGTGCGCACGGCCGGCGACGGGCCGCAAGGGCTCAGCCTGCTGTTACTGGAAGCCGACATGGACGGCCTCGAGCGCACCAAGCTCGACAAGATGGGCTGGCACTGCTCGGATACGGCGACGCTGTACTTCGACAACGTGAAGGTGCCGGTCGAAAACCGCATCGGTCCGGACGGCGGCGCGTTTCTCGCGATGATGACGAACTTCAACGGCGAGCGCCTCGGCATCGCCAGCACGTCCACCGCGTTTGCGAGCGTGTGTCTCGAGGAAGCGCTGGACTGGGCCCGCGAGCGCGAGACGTTCGGCAAAAAGCTGATCTCGCGGCAGGTCATTCAGCACAAGTTCGCCGAAATGCTGCGCAAGATTTACGCGTGCATGGCCTGGATCGAGCGCGCGACCGTCGAATTCGAAAAGGGCCGCGACAACGGCGCCGAGCTGGCGCTGCTCAAGGTACAGGCGACGCGCACGCTGGAATTCTGCGCCCGCGAAGCGGCACAGGTCATGGGCGGCGCGAGCTACATGCGGGGCTGCCGCGTGGAACGTATCTATCGCGAGGTGCGCGCGAATGCGATCAGCGGCGGCTCCGAGGAAGTGATGCTGGAATTCGCGGCGCGCCAGTTCGGGTTGACGAAATAAGGCTAACGATACTCTGCGCGAATCGCATCCGATATCTTTTCCGCAATCATTACGATCGGGGCATTCGTATTACCCGACGTAATTGACGGCATCACGGATCCGTCGACAACGCGCAAACGATCGACGCCGCGTACTTTCAGATCGCAGTCGACGACCGACGTCTCGTCGCTGCCCATGCGGCAGGAACCGACCGGATGATAGCCCGTATGGCTGTAACGCCGCATTGCGTCAATATAGACGTCGTCGCTATCGTCGCCGCCATCCGGCAGCACCCGGCTGTCGACATGTGCAGCGAGCGGATCGGTCTCGGCAATCGTTTGCGCCAGCCGCATGCCGCGCAGCAGCACCTGCACGTCGTACGGATCGCTGAGGCAGTTCATCGTGATCTTCGGCAGCTCAGTCGGGTCCGGCGAGCCGATCGTGACGCTGCCGCGTGATTTCGGTCGCGTGGGGTACGGCATCATCGTCAGTCCAGGCAGTTTGTCGATCGCCATTTGCGCATTTTCGTTCTCCGCCTCGACATCGCCCGTGACCGCGAGGCAGTGGTATTGCAGATCCGGCCGACCGCCCTGGCCGCTGCTGTCCGTGAAGATGCCGACGGCGGCGGCCGGCATCGCCATGACGCCGCGCCGCGACAGGAAGTAGCGCAGCGCCTCCAGCACGATCAGCGGAAACCGGAGTTTGCGATTCAGACTGTCGCGCCTGTTCCTGAGGCGCCAGGCCATCGGCACGCCGGTGTGATCGTGCAGGTTCGACCCCACCTCCGGACTGTCCGCGAGCACATCGATACCGAGCCCACTGAGGAGTCGCCCGGGCCCGATTCCGGAGAGCTGCAGCAGCTGCGGTGACTGAAACGCGCCGGCGCTGAGTATCACTTCCCGTTTTGCACGCAATGTGCGCGCTTCGCGACCCTGACGGACGACAACGGCGGCCGCGCGTTTTTCCTCGAACACGACGTGCTCCGCGCACGCGCCCGTCAACACCGTCAGATTGTCCCGCGCACGGGCCGGGTCGAGGTACGCATTCGCGCAGGACCAGCGCCTGCCGTCTTTCATCGTCGCCTGGTAGCAACCGATGCCTTCCTGCGTGGTGCCGTTGAAATCGTCGTTTAGCGGAATGCCGATATTCGTGCCCGCGACGATGAGCGCTTCCTCGATCGGATGCGAA
>JBFHXQ010000002.1:0-28597 GCA_041598895.1 Woeseiaceae bacterium
CGGTGGCTTTCGAGCGCATACTCCTCGAGGTCGCGGCGCGAGAAATCCCACTTGTCGGCAATCATCTGCGCAGATTTGAACTGCGTTGGCGGCACCGTTCCGTAGCGCTCGACCCAGCCTTCGGATCCCGTAAACGGGTCGCTGAAGCCGAGCGACGTCGCGAGCGTCATTGCTGATGCAATCGGGATCTGCGTCATCGTCTGCACGCCGCCCGTCAATACGACGTCGGCAGTTCCCGATAGGACCGCCTGGGCCGCAAAGTGCACGGCCTGCTGCGACGATCCGCACTGGCGATCGACGGTTACGCCGGGCACGACCTCCGAGAGCCCCGCCGCGAGCCAGCAGGTCCGCGCGATATCACCCGCCAGCGGCCCGACCGTATCCACACAGCCGAAGATCACGTCATCGTAGTCATCATCCGGAATTGGATTTCGATCCACGATCGCCTTGATCACGTGGGCACCGAGATCCGCTCCGTGCACGTCTGCGAGTCCGCCCTTGCGCTTGCCGGTCGGGCTGCGCAGCGCGTCCACGATGTATGCCTCGTTCATGATCGTTTTCTCGTACGCTCCATGTTAAATGTCGCAGCGGGTCCGAGTTCGGCCCCCTCCGCCAGGATCGTCCGGTCCAGAATCCGCAGATGATGGTTCCTGTCGCCCCATAATCCCGCGAGCGCCCAGACGCGCTTCATCCAAAGGTGCAGATCCGCCTCGAACGTGTAGCCGATGGCACCGTGGATCTGGATGGCTGTTTCAGCAGCGTGCATGCCAGCGTCGCTCGCGGCAACCTTCGCGTGTGCTGCACGCAGTTTGGCACGTTCATCGTCCTGTGCCAGCGAAGCGGCCGCCCGGTAGACGACGGGCCGGGCAAACTCGAGCTTCGTAAACGCCGTCGCCAGGGCGTGCTTGACGGCCTGGAACGACCCGATCGCAGCGCCGAACTGCCTGCGCTCCAGCGCATACTTTATCGTCATGTCGATCATCGCTGCCGCGAGCCCGAGCAGCTCGGCCGACGTATACACCGCGCCCCGGAACAGCGCCTGCGCCGCGAGCGCTTGCGCGCGCCTGCCGGTCGCGAGCGTTTCCGAATCGAGCGCATCGATCCGGTAGAGGCGGCGCAGCGGATCGATGCTGTCGGCCGTTTCCCGCCGGAGATTCTCGCCCCGGATCAGGCGAACCTCGTTGTCCATAAACTGCAGCACCGCGTCGGAATCGACGATTTGACTGACGTACGGATTCTGCACATGTGCGCTCAGTACCCGCAGCTCGCCCGCCGCGATTTGCGCGACGGCATCATGCTCCAGCTCGGCCAGGACCGGAGCAACCACGCCGGCGACGTCGACCAGCGGCTCCGGGCAGGCGACGAAGCCGGCTTCCTCCGCAACGAGCGCGAACGCCTCGGTGGACATGCCGAGGCCGCCCCGGGATTCCGGCACGAGAAACCCCGCGAAACCCATCTCGACGAGTTCCGCCCAGCCGCCGGTGTCTTCAGCGCGGCGGCCGACGAGCGCGCGCAGCGATTCGGCCGTGTAGCGGCCGCGCAGGAACTCGCGCGCGCCGTCGCGCAGATCCATCTCGTCGCTGCCGAAGCGAAAGTCCACGTTCACCCCTTCGGCATGCCGAGACAGCGCTCCGCAATGATGTTGCGCTGGATCTCGTTCGTGCCGGCGTAGATCGGGCCCGCCAGGGAGAACATGTAGCCGTCGAGCCAGCGCCCGTCGTCGACCGCATCCTGCGTTCCACCCCTCAGCTCGGCGCGGGCCCCGATGATCGCCAGCGCGGTTCGATGCATGTCGCGGTCGAGTTCGGACCAGAAAATCTTGTTGCAGCTCGCCTCCGAGCCAATCGTGCCGCCCGCCATGATGCGCGAAGCGGTGTAGTACGTGTTGAGACAGTACGCCTCGGCGTCGAGGTACGCCTGCAGCACCCGGCTCCGTGTTTCCGGCGATACGCTGCCGGCTTCCTGGCGGTACAGCGCGACAAGGCGCTCGGCCGTCTTCTGGAATCGTGCGGGGCTGCGAAGCATGAGTCCGCGCTCGAAGCCGGCCGTTGCCATCGCGATTTGCCAGCCCTGACCCTCCTCGCCGAGCCGGTTCGTTGCCGGCACCCGCGCGCCGTCGAAGAATATTTCCGCGAATCCGGGGTCGCCGTCCAGCTGGCGTATCGGTCGCACCGTGATGCCGTCCGCGTCGAGCGGAAACAGGATGAACGACAGGCCTCGATGTCGCTTCGATTCGGAATCCGTGCGAAAGATGCCGAATCCCCAGTCGGCAAACGCAGCCCGCGACGACCAGATCTTCTGGCCCTCGAGGACGTAGTGGTCCCTGCCTCCGTCAGCAACGCGCGTCGCGCTGGCGCGAATCGCCGCCATGTCGCTGCCGGCATTCGGCTCGGACCACGCCTGCGCCCAGATCTCGTCACCGGCCGCCATGGATGGCAGAAAGCGCGACTTTTGCTCGTCGTCGCCGAACTCCATCAGCGTCGGGCCGAGCAGGAAGATGCCGTTCTGGCTCACGCGCAGCGGCGCCTCGGCGCGGTAATACTCCTCCTCGAATATGAGCCACTCGATCAGGTCACAGCCGCGGCCGCCGTATTCGACGGGCCAGGTCACCATTCCCCAGTTGCCCGAGTTCAGCGTGCGCTCCCACTCGCGATGCAGCTCGAAGCCCACCGCCGTATCGAGCGACGGCAGCGGTTCGGGCGGGACGTGCTCAGCCAGCCACGCGCGGACCTCCTCGCGAAACTCGCGCTGTGCCGACGTGTAGGCCAGATCCATCGTCGCGGCCCAGATTCAGTCGTCGAACTTCGCGGATCGTTTTTCCACGAAGGCATCGCGCCCTTCCTGCGAGTCCTCGTAGGTGTACGCCTCGAACGTGAAGCCCTGTTCCCAGCGATACTTCGCCTCGAGATCACCGTCTTCGACGCCGGTCAGCGATTCCTTGGCAAGGCGGATCATCGGCGCCGACTTGGCCGCGATCTTCGCCGCAATCTCGCGCGCCGTTTCCATGAGCGTTGCGCGGGGCACGACGCGCTCTATCGCGCCGAGCCGATAGGCTTCGTTCGCGTCGATGAACTCGCCGGTGAAGTACATGTAGCGAACCTTCTGCACCGGAAACATGCGCTGCAGGTGCGCGCCCCCGCCCATCGCGCCGCGATCGACTTCCGGAATTCCGAAGTGCGCACAATCCGATGCGACGATGATGTCCGCGGCACCGCTGATGCCGATGCCGCCGCCGAGCACGAAGCCGTGCACCGCAGCGATCACGGGTTTCGGGTTCAGGTGAATGGCTTTGAACGTGTCGAAATTGCCGCGGTTCACGTCGACGATCTTGCTGCTGTCCGCCGCGAGCTCCTTGACGTCGACGCCGGCGCAAAACCCCTTGCCTTGCGCGGCTATGATGATCACGCGCGCATCGTCATTCTGTCCGAGCTCCGCAATTGCTGCGGCAATCGCCGACCAGGTCTCTGCGTCGAACGCATTGACCGGCGGATGATTGAAGATGAGCTCCGCGATGCCGTTTGTTATCGAGATGTCGAACGGTGATTTCATGAACCCGTCTCCCTGACTCCGGTTGCGGGATCGTCTCCCGTCACTCTTGCCGCAAAATTTTCGAGCCGGTCTTCGGCCTCGGCCACGATTGCGCGAATGATCTCCGCGCAGGGCAGGACCTCGCCAATGACGCCGGCCACCTGTCCGGACGGCAGCACGCCCTCGCCGGGCTGCCCGTCGACCATTGCTCTCTGGATAATCATCGGTGCGTTCGCCGACATGATTGCCTGGGTCACCGTGATGTCTCCGCTGCGCGCCATCGCGACGGCCGATTTCAGCATGCTCGCGAGGCTCGCGCCGGTATGCCGGCGAAACTTGACTCCGTTGGCGATCGCAATCAGAAACTTCGACACCGCGTTGGCGTTTTCCAGGCGCGCCAGCATCTCGTTCGTGATCATGCGCTGCGGCAGCCCGTCGACGGCCTTCGAGACAATGATGTCGGACGGGTTGTTGCAGTCCACATAGCGCTGTTTCGTAAGCTCCGGCGGCGCCGATTCCTTCGCCATCAAAAACCGCGTGCCCATCGCGATGCCGTCAGCGCCCCAGGCAAGCGCGGCGACGAGGCCGCGTCCGTCCTTGAAGCCGCCGGCAGCCACGACCGGCACGGTGCCGCCAACGACGTCGATGACGTCGGGAATCAGAAGTGACGTCGGGACGGAGCCCGTGTGGCCACCGCCTTCGCCGCCCTGCACCGTGACCGCGTCGGCGCCCAGCTCGATCGCCCTGAGCGCATGCTTTGGCAGGCCGATCGTCGGCACGCACTTCACGCCGTGCTCCTTCAGCCGGCCGATCATGTCGGCGCCCGGCGAGCGGGAGTAGCTGACCGCGCGCACGCCGTGCCGGATCACGAGCTCGACGATGTCGTTCGCGTTCGGCTGGTACATGTGGAAATTGACACCGAACGGCGCGTCGGTCAGCGCTTTCGTCCGCAGGATCTCCGCTTCGATCCTGTCGGGTGGGATCGTCGCGCCGGCCAGGAACCCGAACGCACCGGCGTTACCGCTTGCCGCAACGAGCTCGGGTCCGGATACCCACCCCATCGCGGTCTGGATGATCGGATACCTGCAGCCGAGCAGGTCGCACAGGCGTGTGTGCAGCATGCCCATGCATTACCTCTTGACGATCACTGACGAGCCGTGGCCGAACAGCCCGATATTTGCGGTTATTCCGATACGCGCATTCTCTACCTGGCGCTCGCCCGCCTGCCCGCGCAGCTGCCAGGTCAGCTCGCAGACCTGGGCGAGCGCCTGTGCGGGCACCGCCTCGCCGAAGCACGACAGTCCACCCGACGCGTTTACCGGAATGCGGCCGCCGATGTAAGTGTCGCCGTCCCGGAGTAGTTTATGGCCATCGCCGACCGCGCATAACTGCAGGTTCTCGTACCAGTCGAGTTCCATTGCCGTGCTGAGGTCGTACACTTCGGCCAGGCTCAGGTCTTCCGGGCCAATGCCGGCCTGCTCGTAGGCGGCGGCGATCATGGCCGGCTTGAAGCCGAGCTCGGGCGCCGGGACGCTTGCGGCGGAGTCGGTGGCCAGGTCCGGCAACTCGAGCTCCGTGCTCGGATACGTGGGTGTAATCGTCGAGATCGCCGCAATGTTCACGGATTGTTGCTGCACTCGCTTCGCATAGTCGAGGCTCGCGATGACAAGCGCAGCGCCCCCGTCGCTGGTGGCACAAATTTCGTACAGGCGCAGCGGGTCCGAGACAATCGGTGACTCGAGCACCTCCTCGAGCGTGAATGCCTTGCGATAACGCGCATTCGGATTGTGCAGCCCGTTCTTGCCGTTTTTGACGCGTACTTCGGCAATGTCCTCGTCCGTCGTGCCGTACAGCTCGATCCTGCGGCGCGCGTGCAGCGCGAAATACACCGGGTTCGTCGCGCCGTGCAGCCGGAATCGCAGCCAGTCGGGATCGTCGGGGCGATCGCCTTTTTGCGGCGCCAGGAACCCCTTCGGCGTCGTGTCGGCACCGACGACCAGCGCCACGTCGGCAAGTCCCGCGAGGATCTGCGCGCGCGCCGTGTCCAGCGCCTGTGAGCCCGACGCGCAGGCTGCGTAGCAGCTGGCAATGCGGGTGCCGTTCCAGCCCAGCGCCTGCGCGAACGTTGCGCCGGCAACGTACCCGGGATAGCCGCAGCGCATCGTGTCGGCGCCGGCGACAAAGTCGATGTCCTGCCAGCGCACGCCCGCATCGGCCAGTGCGTCGCGCGCGGCCTTGACGCCGTACTCGACAAAGTTCCGCCCCCATTTGCCCCACGGATGCATGCCTACGCCGAGAATTGCGACTTCGGTGGTCATGGCGCGTCACCACCCAGCGGTCGCCACTTCCAGACGACGTACTCGTTGTCATCGTCCTCGTAGAGCGGCTCGAGCGTGACCTCCACCTCGTCACCGATACTCACGTCGTCGACGCCGACGCCCGCGGCTAGCTGGCCGAGCACGACCATCCGTTCGCGTTCGAGCTCGACCGCGGCGATCGCGAACGGCTCGTACGGATCGTCCGCGACGAACGGTGGTGGCGGCGGATATGCCGCATTCGTGTACGACCAGATCCGGCCGCGACGGCTGAGCTCGGCGTCCGAAAACGACTCGCTGTCGCACGCCGGATTGCGACAGTAGCCCGCGTGCTTCGGGAAATAAAAGGTCTTGCAGCCGAGACACTGGCTGCCGATCAGCCGTGGCCGCTGCGCGTCCAGCGTGTACCAGCCTTCTCTCGCCGCGACGGTGTTTTTCCTGGTCATCGTTTAACGAACCGCCGTTGTTCTGAGGTTGTGTGGATCGAACCCGGCAATCAGCTCGAGGTCCTCCGCCGTTGGCGCCGCCGTTTCCGGCACCTCGCCCGGAATCGAGATATCAAAGCCCGTATTCTCGACAACCTGGTCGGTCGTCACGCCCGGATGCAGCGAGACGAGCCGCATCTGCTTGCCCGGGCCGCCGAAATCCATGACGCACAGGTTGGTGACGATCAGCCGAATGTCGATATCGTCGGGCGAGTAGCCTTTCGGCAGGCGCTCTGGGTTGTAGCCGATCGATGACACCATATCGACTTCGCCGTCGACGAACACGCGGGTCGTGTGATTCGGCACAAAAAAAGAATTCGCGTGGCTGATCGAATTGCCGGGATAACCGCGCACGCCGAGCATCTGCACCTTCGGCCGCGCGTAGTCGCCAATCGCCGATATGTTCGCCTGGCCGAAGCGATCGACCTGTGTCGGCGTGACGAGCGCGTGGCGTTTGCCTGACCAGACGTTGTCGAATACGCGGGAAAAACCCATCCATGTTTCGAACTGCGGTACGTAGCCGTTGCGCGGACCGATCGGCACCGGCTCGGAGACGATGAACGCTTCCGAATCGGTCATCATCAGGTCCGGGTTGCGGTGCATCGCAAGCGAAGCCGCCAGGCGGGGCACGATGCCGATACCGGACGCGAGGACTTCGCCGTCGCCGTCCCAGGCGCGCGCGCAGGCGCCAATCATCAGATCGACCGACATCAGTATACCGGCAGCGGCAGCGATCGAATGTGCGCCTCGCCGCCGACCTTGTCGAGGTAGCGCGCCTCGCCACCCGTTACGAACTCGTCGACGTATGCCTGCCAGCCGTCGTCCTCCTTCGCGCTGGCCGCGTACTTTTTGAAGTGCTCGACGTCGATGCCGTACAGGGGATTGCACGACGACGGGTGCGCGCCGCAGGGAGCATGCACGACCGCGGACGTGGCGCTGCGCTCCCAGAACACGTAGCGCGCTTCCTCGGCGCTGTCGTGAAAATAGCTCGTATCGACCAGCTCGTCGCAGGACACGATCGCGCGCTTCGCGGCGCGCACGTAGAGGTCGTCCATGTAATGATCAGAACCCTTTATCTGACAGACGCCGCGCCGATCGGCGCGGTCGACGTGCACGAGCGCAACATCGAGCGTGAGCGCCGGCATCGCAACCCATTCTTTTCCGTCGCCGTACGGCGATTCGATTGTCCTGATGGCGTCGTTGCGCGTGACCACGTCGGTTCCGAGGCCGACCGCGGTGGGAATGAACGGCGCGCGCATCGCGGCCGCGCGCAGGCCCAGGAGCAGCATGCCCTCGTCGATCTCCATGATCTCGATGTCGGCGTTCTGCCGGGCCATACGGAAATACGGCTCCAGCGGAATGAAGTCCAGCGACACGAATGCAAACACGAGTTTCCGGATCCTGCCGCTCGCGCACAGCATGCCGACGTCCGCGCCGCCATAGGACACGACGGTCAGGTCCCGGATATCGGAGCGCAGGATCTCACGGACCAGCGCCATCGGCTTGCGGCGCGGGCCCCAGCCGCCGATACCGATCGTCATGCCGTCCTCGAGGCTGCCGATCGCTTCGCTCGCTGTCGTGGTCTTGTCCATTGCTGCGGCTCAGACCGCGACCGGCTGATACTCGTGGCCCCAGACGTCCGCGACCGTGCTCTTCGTCGGCGTGAACTCGTCCCAGTCGATCTGCAGCCCGTCGCAGCCGTACTCGACCGCGATGCCGCCCGGTCCGATCGCATAAAACGACAGCATGTTGTCGTTCAGGTGCCGCCCCAGAGTCGCCATGAGCGGCACGCCCGCTTGCGTGACGCGGTCCAGGGCGGCGCCGACCTCGTCGATCGTCGCCACCTCGAACATCAGGTGCACGATGCCGGTCGGCACGGGCATGTTGAACAAGGCAAGGCTGTGGTGGCGCGGATTCGCGGCGTGCATGAAGACGACGCGCATCTCCGGCGCGCCTTCCGCGGGCGGCGGCAGCGTCAGGTCATCGCTGTCGCCGAATCCGAGGAGAGACTTGTAGAACTCGTGCGTTTCGTCGGTGTTCGGCGCGGGCACGACGAGGTGCCCCAGACCCATGTCGCCCGTAATGAAACCCGAGACGCCCTGCGGCGACTCGAACGCCGCGCCCACGTCGGTCCGACCGTAATAGATGTCGAACGGATTGCCCGCGGGGTCCGCTGCGCTCGCATACTCCGTTACGCAGCGCCTGCCTGCACCCTCAGCGTCGCCTGCCGCCACCTCGACGCCGGCCGCTTCAAGCTCTGCGAGCGTTTGTCGGTACGCGGCTTCGTCGTCGACCTCCCAACCGGCGTATGCGAGCCGGTCCGCATCCCCGGGCTCGACGATCACGCGAAACGGATGCTCGTCCATTTTCAGGCGCACCGAGCCGTCATCTCCCGACGCGGCCATCAGCCCGAGCAGGTCCCCGGCGAACGGAATCCACGCCGCCGGATCCTGCGACGAGAGCCCGATGTATCCAAGACGTGCCACTGCCATCGTTTGTTCGTCCTTTTGCTGGTCTTCGATTCCGGTCGGCTTCAGGCAGACTGTGCCCGCTGCTTTTTTTCATGTTGCTTCACGAGGTCCAGCGCGACGTCGACGATCATGTCCTCCTGGCCGCCGACCATCCGGCGCCGGCCCAGCTCGACCAGAATCGTCCGCACGTCGATGCCGTAGTCCTCCGATGCCTTCTCGGCGTGGCGCAGGAACGACGAGTACACGCCCGCGTAGCCGAGCGACAGGGTTTCGCGGTCGACGCGCACCGGTCGATCCTGCAGCGGACGCACCAGATCCTCCGCCGCATCCATCAGCCTGTACAGGTCGCAGCCGTGCTGCCAGCCCTTGCGATCGATTGCCGCGATGAAGACCTCGAGCGGCGCATTGCCCGCGCCGGCGCCCATGCCGGCGAGCGACGCGTCCACGCGCCGGACACCGTGCTGCACGGCAACGATGGAATTCGCGACACCGAGCGACAGGTTGTGATGCGCGTGCACGCCACGCTCCGTGTCGGGACTCAGCGCGCGATCGTACGCGTCGAGGCGTTCCGCGTAGCCGTCCATGTCGAGCGCGCCGCCCGAGTCCGTCACGTACACGCACTGCGCACCGTAGGATTCCATCAGTGCCGCCTGCTCGGCGAGCGGCTCCGGATCGTTCATATGGCTCATCATCAGGAACCCGACCGTGTCCATGCCGAGCTCCCGTGCGTATTCGATGTGCTGTCGCGAGACGTCGGCCTCCGTGCAGTGTGTCGCGACACGCACCGAGCGGACGCCCAGGTCGTAGGCCCTTTTCAGATCCTCGACGGTGGCGATGCCCGGCAGGATCAGCGTCGTCAGCATCGCGTTCTCGACGACGTCGGCAACCGCCGCGATCCACTCCCAGTCCGTGTGCGCACCGAAGCCGTAGTTGAAACTCGAGCCGTTCAGTCCGTCGCCGTGCGCGATCTCGATCGCGTCCACGCCGGCCTCGTCGAGCGCGCGCGCGATCGCGCGCACGTGATCGACACCGTAACTGTGCCGGATCGCATGCATGCCGTCACGCAGCGTGACGTCCTGAATGAAGATCTTCTCTTTGGTGGGATCGGAAATTTTTGCGCTCATGCCGCCACCCCGTATTTCAGCTCCGCAATCCGCTCGCCGGTCGCGAGCGCAGCGGAGGTCATGATGTCCAGATTCCCGGAATACTTCGGCAGGAAATGGCCGGCGCCCTCGACCTCGAGGAAAATGGACGTCTTCAGCCCGGCGGTCTCTCCGTAGCCGGGAATGTTCAGCTTGCGGTCGATGCCGAAGGATTCGAACTGCACGCTCTGCTTCAGCCGGTACCCCGGCACGTAGTCCTGCACCTCGGCGACCATGTCCGCGACCGATGCCTCGATATCCTGCTCGCTGGCGCCGAGGGACAGCGTATACACGGTGTCGCGCATGATCATCGGCGGCTCCGCGGGGTTCAGGATGATGATCGCCTTGCCGTTCTCGGCGCCGCCGACGATTTCGATGCCGCGCGCAGTCGTCTGCGTGAACTCGTCGATGTTGGCCCGCGTGCCCGGCCCGGCGGAGCGTGACGCCACCGACGCAACGATCTCGGCAAACGGCACCGACTCCGAAACGCGGCGCACCGCGTGCACCATCGGGATCGTGGCCTGACCGCCGCAGGTTACGAGGTTTACGTTTGGCTCGCCGAGATGCTCGGCCATGTTGACGACCGGCACGCAGTACGGGCCGATCGCGGCGGGCGTCAGGTCGATGACCTGCTTGCCCGCAGCGCGACAGACGTCATCGTGATGCGCGTGCGCCGCCGCGGACGTCGCATCGAATACGATCTGCACATCGTTCCAGACGTCGAGTTTGCGGACGCCGTCGATGCCTTCATGCGTCGTCGCGATCCCCGATGCCCGCGCCATTGCAAGCCCTTCGGATTGCGCATCGATGCCGACGACGGCGGCAATCTCGAGAACGTCGGACGTGTCACGAATCTTGATCATGAGATCGGTACCGATATTCCCGGACCCGATGATCATTGCCTTCGTTTTGCTCATACGTATTTCCTGATTCGAATGGATCAGTCGACAAACGTGATCGACGTGGAGCCGATGCCGGGTATGTCCATTGCCATTTTATCGCCCGGCACGACCGGCTCGAGCGGCACAAGCGATCCGGACAACACGATTTCCCCCGCCTCGAGCGCCATGCCCAGCTTGCCGAACGTGTTCGCAAGCCAGGCGACCGCCTCGAGCGGCGAGCCCTGCACGGCGGAGCCGAAGCCTTCGCTCAGCGGCCTGCCGTTCTTCTCGACCGTGACCTTGCACGCCGCGAGGTCGAGACGGGCCGGCTCTGCCTCGCCGCTCCCGATCACGAAGATGCCGCAAGACGCGTTGTCCGCGACGGTGTCCTGGATGCGAATACGCCAGTTTTCGATGCGCGAGTCGACGATTTCGAAACACGGCATGACCGCCTCGGTAGCGCCGAGCACGTCCGCCGCCGACACGCCGGGCCCCGTCAGCGTGCGGCTCAGCCGGAATGCGATTTCAGCCTCGGCACGTGGCTGAATCAGATGTCCGATCGGCACCTCACCCTCGTGCGCCTGCATCGCATCCGTCAGGAAGCCGAAATCCGGCTCGAACACGCCGAGCATCGACTGCACGGCATCAGACGTCACGCCGATCTTCTTGCCGATGACCGTCTCGCCGTTATCGCCGAGACGCCGTTCCAGGAATCGCCGGGATATGCGATAGCTGTCCTCTACCGCGATCTCAGGCTCGCGATCCGTCAGGGGTGCCACGACCGTGCGCGACTGCATGCAGTCGAACAGCTCATCGCCGTAGGCAGAGATTTTCGTGTCGGGAAGCATCGGCGTTCACTAACCGTATAGCAGGAAATCGCGGAGCTGGGCGTTGAACATGCGCTCGTGCTCGACCATGACCCAGTGTCCGCACTCCGAGACGATCGTGAACCGGCAGCGCGGGCACTGCTCCAGGAATTTCTCCGCGCCGCTTACGGGGTTGAATTCGTCGTTCTGGCCCCAGAAACCGAGGATCGGACAGCGGATCTCGCCGAGCTCGGCCGCCATGGACGGAATCACCATGCGGGACAGCACTTCCTTCGGCTGCGTTTCGAGGATCGCGTAGCGCTCGTCGACGAGCTCGTCGCTCACGAGCGCATCATCGAATACGAGCATTTGCAAGAGCGCCCGCAGGCGGTCGCGATCGAGCTCGCCGCCGACGAACTGGCTGACCATTTTCGCAATGCCGGGCATCGCGAAGTACGTCTCCCGCTCCTCGATGCCGCCCGGCGCCATCATGATCAGGCTCGATACGAGGTCGGGATGATCGAGCGCGAGCCGGATGCAAATCGCACCGCCAAGCGAATTGCCGAGCAGCGCACAGCGATCGATGCCGATTTCATCGAGCGCCGCTTTCACCGTCGCTGCGAACAGCTCCGTCGTATAGTCGCGGTCCGTCGGCTTGCTGGAATAGCCGAAGCCGATCATGTCCATGACGACGGCGCGATGGCCGGCCTCGACGATCGTGCCGATATTCTGCTTGAAATTGCTGTAGCCGCTGGCGCCGGGACCGCTACCGTGCAGCAGCACGACGGCGGGACCCTCACCGTAGCTCAGGTAGTGAATCTCGAAACCGTCGGCGGAGACCGTTTCACCGCGTGGTGGTGCTGCTCTGGACATCGGACACTGACCCGGCAGCTAGATGAAGACGTCCTGGTTGTCGCCGCCCAGCAGCATATTGCCCCAGTTGCGGGCGAACGCGACGGGATTGTTGGCGACGTGTGCGCGCGCGATATGCACGTCATGCCAGATGTTTTGAATCTCCGCACCAGTGAACACGCTGCGGCCACCCGCGACGTCGAACAAAAGGTCGATTGCCTTCATCATATTCGCGATTACGGTGCCGGCCTGGTAGCGATACCGGGCACGGTCGATGAGCGGAATCTGCTTGCCGGCGTTGACCGTATCCAGCATCACGTCGAAGTTCCGGAACATCATCGTTTCCGCCTCGTCGACGAGGTTCTGCACTTCGGCGACGCGGCGCAGGATGTCGGGATCGCTCATGAGTTTCGCGGGGTCCGTGCTGCTCGTGGCGGCATTTGCAATGAACAGCTTCAGCGCATGCTTCACGGCGCCGATCGCGGGCGTCGACACAACGCGCGCGAACGTCTGTGCCCAGGGCAGGCTGTACATCTTGTTCGGCTGGTTGTTGACGCAATTGAATCCGTCCATCTGCTTGTGCGTGCGGTAGTCCGGGACGAACACCGGCTTGTCGATCACGATATCGTTCGAGCCGGTGTTCTGCAGGCCCATCGCGTACCAGGTATCCTCGATTTCGTAGTCCTTGCGCGGCACGAGAAACGTGCGGTAACCCTCGTCGGCGATGATCGCGCCGAGTAACACCCAGTCACAGTGATCGCAGCCGGAGCTCCATCCCCAGCGGCCGCTTAGCATGATGCCACCGTCGACCTTTTCGGTTTTCCCGCCGACCGGGTTGTACGAACTGGAGACGCAGGTATCGGGGCTGTCTCCGTAAACGTCGCGCTGCGCCTGTTCGTCCATCAGCGCAAGCTGGAACGCGTGCACCGCAATGATGCCGCCGATCCAGGCCGTTCCCATGTCGCGTTCGGCGATGTCGATCTGGGCGCGAAAAAACTCCTGCGGCGTCACCTCGAGCCCGCCCCACTGCGCCGGCACCAGCGCGCGAATGAAGCCGGATTTCTTCAGTTCCTCGACCGATTCGGCCGGCACGCGCCGCTCCTCGCGACCATGCTCGCCGCGGGCGCCGATATTGTCGAGGTAGGGTGCCAGGTCGATCGAACCCGAACGTGCCGGGGTGACAGCCTCTGCGGTCGTTGCCATTGCGGTTCTCCACGCGGCGAGGTCTGCGCCTTGCCGATTCAGTCAATTTTCGCTAACGAATATTGCGAATATTAACCGTTTTTGGAGAAAAATACACTTTTCGCGTAATTTTTTGCGAAAAAATCGCCTAATCGACGATCCGACCCCAGCGGTAGTCGTATTTCAGGGACTTGATCGCGAGCTTCGTGTCGACGTGCTTGACGCCGGGCACGCCCATGATCTGGTTATTGACGTGCTCGATCAGCTCCTCGGCCGAGCCCACGAACGAGATTGCCAGGATGTCGTAGCGGCCGAGCATCGTCGCCGTGAAGCGCACGAACGGCATCTCGGCGATTTTCTGGGCCGTCTCGCGCAGTCCCGCAAGCTCCGCGTGGATGCCGATGTACGCCATCATCGGATTCTCGTGCTGCGTCAGGACGCGAACGTCGGCGATGGCCATGATTTTGATCACGTTGTCCGCCTGCAGGCGCTTGATCCGCCCGCGCACGGTGCCCTCCGCGAGATTCAGCGCTTCCGCAATCTCCCGATTGCTGAGGCGCGCATCCTCCGACAGGTGCTCCAGAATGCGTGCGTCGACGTCGTCGAGCTGGCGGCGGGTCATATGATCGGCACCCACTCGGATTCGTAGCGCAAGACGTCGACCGTAAGGCCCGGAGCGAGTTTCGCGATGCCACTGATCTTCGGCAGCTTGACGTGCAGCAGGTCGGAAAGCTCGGTGAAGTTTCTCGCCGCGACGAGACAGTCGAGCTCGTAGACGCCGGTCGTCAGGTTGACGCTGAATACCTCCGGCAGCTCCGCCAGCTCCTCGCCAACCTCTTCGGGGCGACGATTTTCCACCTGGATGCCGAGCGCAAGCAGCAGCTCGAAGCCAGCCGCGGAGAAATCCGTTACCGCGACGACGCGCATGATGTTCGCGTCTTCGAGACGCCGAATGCGCTTGCGAATGGTCGAGGACGTCGACGACAGGGATTTCGCAATGTCCTGGATCGACATGCGGCCGTCCTGCTGCAGGAGCCCGATGATGCTGCGATCGAGATCATCGACGGCGCCTGCCTCGAGATCGTTGCGGTTGTCAGCGCTCACCTGGAAAGATCCCTGGATTCACCCGGCGGTCCGAGCGGTGCCTGCGATCCTGCGCATTTCCCGGAAGGGCGTCAACTGCGGGGCTCTGAATCGCGCGATTGGCATTCCCTCACGGGAAATCGAAGCCATTTGCGTTGCCGCGGGCCGATTCTCTGACGATTTTGCGATAGAAGACGGTATGGTTGCGTTCATGTTTCGCGGATGCGTAATTTTTTGGTTCTAAAATAATCAATATGCGCTCAATAAATTGATAATAGTGATTGATTGCGTGAAAATAAAGCCTCTTTCTTACGAAGTGGGACAACAATGAACGACGCAATCGCGGCCCGGCTGGACCGGCTGGAGTCGCTCGACGACATTCGCCAGCTGGTTGCCAAATACGCGCTGTCGCTCGACATGCGCGATCTCGATGCGCACGTGAACCTGTTTGCCCCGGACATTCGCGTCAGCAGGGACAAGGTCGGGCGCGGACACCTGAAGCGCTGGCTCGACGATACGCTGCGCCTGCAGTTTACCGGCACGTCGCATCACACGGGCAATCACATCATCGAGTTCGATGATGCCGATCATGCGCACGGCGTGGTCTATTCGAAAAACGAGCACGAGACCGGGGACGAGTGGGTCATCATGCAGATGCTTTACTGGGACAATTACGAGCGCCGCGACGGCCGCTGGTATTTTCGCCGGCGGCTGCCGTGTTACTGGTACGCGACGGACTTAAATAAGCCACCGATCGGCGAGCGCAAGATGCGCTGGCCGGATCGCGAGCCCTACGACGGTTCGTTTCACGCGCTGTTTCCGAGCTGGCAGGAATTTTGGGATACGCTGCCGAGGAACGACGAGCCGGAGGTCGCCGAACCCGCGCCGCTCGAGGAATTCTTGCAGCGCATGCGGCGCGGCGCGCCGGATCCGAAGATTCGGGTTCGCTGACACCCGGCATGCCGTCGTGACGCAGCCGATTTTCGAGCCGGCCTCCCTCGGCGCGATCGAACTCAAGAACCGTGTCGTCATGGCGCCGATGACGCGCAGCCGGGCCGGTGACGGCGACGCGCCGACGTCGCTCCACGCCGAGTACTATGCACAGCGGGCCGGTGCGGGACTGATCATCACCGAGGGCACGCAGCCCAGCCCGAACGGCAAAGGCTACGCTCGGACGCCCGGCGTGCATTCCAAACGGCAGATCGCCGGCTGGTCCAACGTCGTCGCAGCCGTCCGCAACGCGGGCGGGACCATCGTGCTTCAACTCATGCACTGCGGCCGGATCGCGAGCCGATTTAACAAGGACCCCGACGCCGAAACGGTGGCACCGTCTGCCATTCGTGCGGCCGGGAAGATGTACACCGACGCGAAAGGGCTTGTGGACTTCGATACGCCACGGGCACTCGAAACCGGCGAGGTCGCCGACGTCGTGGACGAGTACCGACACGCGACCGAGAACGCGATGTCCGCCGGATTCGCGGGCGTGGAGCTGCACTGCACGAGCGGTTATTTGCCGGCGCAGTTTCTGTCCACCGGTACGAACCGGCGCGAAGACCGCTACGGCGGCAGCGCCCGGAACCGCATTCGTTTCGTCGTCGAGGTACTGGAGGCGATGGCGAATGTCGCCGGCGCGGAGCGCGTCGGCATGCGCATTTGTCCCGGCAATCCGTTCAACGATCTCCATGACGGCGATCCGCAGGAAACGTTTGCGACCCTGCTCGATGCGGTGAACCCGATGGGCCTCGCGTATCTGCACGTCATTCGCCTGCCGGACGGACCCGTCGACAACATCGCGCTGGCCGAGAAGCACTTCGACGGCCCCAGGATCTACAACGACAGCTATGCTTTCGAGGAGGCGAACGAGGCCATCCGCCGGGGTGCGACGGCAATTTCCTTTGCCCGCTACTACATCGCCAATCCCGACCTGGTCGAGAGATTCGCGACCGGCGCAGCACTGGCGCGCTTCGATTCGAAGACCCTGTACACGCCGGGGCCCAGGGGCTACACCGACTACCCCCGGCTGGTAACCGACCATGCCTGATCTGTCCCGAACCATCCCCGGCGTCGCGGCGGCAGCCGCAGACAGGTGGCCCGACAAGGCCGCCGTGCGGGACGCTGACGTGAGCATTACGTTCTCAGAACTCGAGGAACGGTCCAGGCTCGCGGCACGCGCGTTTATCGCCGCCGGACTCGGGCACGGCGATCGCTTTGCGATCTGGGCGCCGAACATCCACGAATGGATCTGGACCGCGATTGGCGGTCAGATGGCGGGCGGCGTGCTCGTGCCGGTCAATACCCGCAACAAGGGTGTCGAAACCGCTGACATCCTGCGGCGCTCCGGGTGCCGGCTGCTTTTCACCGTATCCGGATTTCTCGACACCGATTATCCCGCGATGCTCGAGGGGCAGTCGCTGCCGGACCTCGAGTCGGTCGTGCTGCTACGCGGCGAGGGAAACGGATGCGTCCCGCTCGATGCGTTCCTGGACAGTGCCGGGTCATGCAGTGCGGCACGTCTCGACGAGCGCATCGCGAGTCTTTCCGGCAGCAACCTCAGCGACATCATGTACACGTCGGGAACGACGGGCGCGCCGAAAGGCGTCATGAGCACGCACGGCCAGGTCGTCGCGATCTTCGAAGCCTGGTCGGAGGCCATCGGCCTGAGCGAAGCCGACCGCTACCTGATCGTCAATCCGTTCTTTCATACCTTCGGCTACAAGTCGGGCTGGCTGACCTGCCTGTTGACGGGCGCGACCGCTCTGCCGGAGGCCGTTTTCGACGCCGGCAGAATCCTCGAGCGCATCGAAAACGAGCGCGTGACGATGCTGCCCGGCGCTCCAACGCTGTTCCAGTCGCTGCTCGCACACGAAGATCTGAATGCCGCCGACCTGTCTTCCCTGCGCTGTGCGGTGACCGGCGCGGCCTCGGTGCCGGTGCAGCTCGTTCGCGACATGAAAACCGTGCTCGGTTTCGATCACGTCTACACGGGCTACGGCCTGACCGAGTGCGGTGTGGTGAGCATCTGCAAGGCCGGCGACGATTTCGAAACGATCGCGAACACGGCGGGCCGGCCGATTCGTGGCATCGACGTCAAGGTCGTCGACGGCGACGATCAGCCGGTTGCTGCCGGCGACACGGGCTACATCAAGGTGCGCGGCTACAACGTCATGCAGGGATATTTCGGCGATCCGGACGCCACGCGCGAGGCCATTAGCGACGACGGCTGGCTCGATACCGGCGACATCGGCTGGCAGAACGAAGAGGGCTACCTGAAAGTCACCGATCGCGCCAAGGACATGTACATCTGCGGTGGCTTCAACTGCTATCCGGCGGAGATCGAAAACCTGTTGCTGAATCACCCGGCGATCACGGATGTCGCAGTGATCGGCACGGCCGACGAGCGCATGGGCGAAGTCGGGCACGCGTTCGTCGTACGTGGCGAGGATGTCGGGGCGGAAGAGATCGTCGGCTGGGCGCGCGACAACATGGCGAACTACAAAATCCCGCGATTCGTGACCTTTGTCGAGACGCTGCCGCGCAATCCGTCCGGCAAAGTGCAGAAGTTCCTGCTGGCCAACGCCTGACGCGCCGGATCGTGCGACGATGCACCGGATCGATCTCAGCGACACCCGTAATCGAATTCTGCCGAAGATGCTGTGCATGCAGGCGTCCGCAGCCGGCGATGCGCCATTTCTGATCAGCGACGGCAGGTGCATCACGTTCGCGGACGCGGAGCGGCTGAGCGGTTCGCTCGCGACCGGTCTGCGTGAGATCGGCGTCCGTGCGGGCGACCGGATAGCGATGTATCTGCAGAACCGCATCGAAGCACCATTGATCGCCCTTGCCGCAAACAAACTGCAGGCCGTCTGGGTGCCGGTCAGCACCGATTACAAAGGCGAGTGGCTTGCGGACGCGATTGCTCGCAGCCGCGCCGCCGTGCTTTTTGTCGACAGCGCATTCGCGGACCAAATCGCGGCGATCCGGCCGCAACTCGGCGACGAACATCTCGTGGTCATCGGAGACAGTGAGCTGTCGAGCGTCATCGACTTCGACGATGTGCTCGACAACCTGCCGTATGAGGCGGACTTCGATGCGTTCGACTACGGCGACACTTGTGCGGTCGTCTGGACCTCCGGCACGACGGGGCGCTCGAAGGGCGTGCTGGTCAGCCACAACGGATGGCTCAGGCCGATACACCGCGGCGTCTCCGTGTTTTACGACTCGCAGCCGGGCGACATCATATTCAACGTGCTGCCGCTGTATCACGCGGCGGCCTGGAATACGAGTATCTTCCGAGCGCTGGCCGAGGGCATTCCGGTCGTCATCGATCCCGGCTTCTCGGTAACGACATTCTGGGACCGCATCCGCCGCTTCGGCGCCACGCAGACGTTTACGCTCGGCGCGATGCACATGTTCCTGTGGAACGCGCCGCCGCGAAGCGACGATGCCGACAACCCGCTGCGCGTCATGCAGGCCGTGCCGATGCCTGCCGAGATCAAGGCGCCGTTCGAACAGCGATTCGGGGTGACGATACTCGGGACCGGATACGGCCAGACCGAGTGCATGGCGATCACGACCGAAGCCGGGCGCGACGGCGAGGTGCCGCCGAACTCCATGGGCTTTCCCCTCGACGATACCGAGGTACGACTGTTCGACGACGACGATCGCGAAGTGCCGCAAGGCGAGGTCGGCGAGGTGCGCATTCGACCGCTCGAGCCGCACATCGTCTGCAACGGGTATCTCGACGACGCAGAGGCAAGCGCAAACGCCTGGCGCGGCGAATGGTTTTGCACCGGTGACCTCGCCCGCACCGATGCAGATGGTGCCTTCTATTTCGTCGACCGCAAAAAAGACGCTATCCGATTCGCGGGCCGCAATATCTCGACGATGGAGGTCGAGAGCGTCGTGCGCCGACATCCCGATGTCGCAGACGTTGCCGCGTTCGGCATTCCCGCGCAAGAGCTTGCCGGGGAGGACGAACTGAAGATCGATGTCGTACTGAGAGAAGACGCCACCCTGTCGCACGAAGCGCTGGCACGATTCATCAACGACAATGCGCCGCACTACTTCGTGCCCCGCTATATTCAATACGTGACGTCACTGCCGTACACGCCGACGAACAAACTGCAGAAATTCAAGCTGCGCGAGAAGGGTCTCGACGACGAGACCTGGGACCGCGCGCAAAGCGCCTTCGAGGTGCAGCGCTGAGACAGATATGCGACTCCTGAAAGCAATCGCCGTCCTGATCATCATCCTGACCGTCGCCTTCCTGGTCTGGAAACGGGAGCCCGCCGAGCCCCGGCCGATCGAGAGCGTGCCGCACGAGGCGGCGGCGTTCATCGGCAAACCTGCAAGCCCGAAGCCGCTCCGAATGTCGATCGATGAACACCCGTTCATGGCACCGCAGGGCGTCAACTCGATGCACGCCGACTCGTACAGTTCGGACGCGCATCCGGGTACCGCTCCGCTCGGGATCAATCCGACAGTCGTGTCCCGTCGCGGCAGCAGGCTACCCGGCGGCCAATGTGCAACCTTGACGTTCGATCGCGGCGGCCGCCTAGTCGCACTGTGCGCTGCGATAACCGGATTTCGTATCTACCTGATGGAGCCGCGCACGCTGCAACTGCTCGCGTTGATCAACCTGCCGATGCGTCCCTCGTCCTGGGAGGCACTGTTCGCGCGCGACAAGAGCAAGATCATGGAAGACAGTTCCGGTGCCTACTTCTATCTGGATCATCAGGATCGCGTCGTGATGGCGGACAGCAGCCAGACCGTGCGCCGCATCGGCCACCGGCAACAGAATAACGGTGACTGGGAGTTTTACGACGACGGCGCGTGGGACCTGTCCGGGCACGTTCCCCATGACTGCGTGTCGCCGACGAATCGCTCGCCGGAGGGCGAATGCGACCCGATCACGGCGGTGATGCCCGACTTCGACGGGCTCATCTGGTGGGTCACTCGCCGCGGTCGCGTCGGCACCCTGAATACGACAACGGGTGACGTTCGAGGCATTAAGCTCGATGGCGAGGAAATCCAGAACGGTTTCTCGGTTTCCGCCGACGGTGTGTACATCGTCTCCGACCACGCGATGTATCGCTTCGAGGCAGACGGCGAGGGTAGTCCCGTAATCGGCTGGCGCGAAGCCTACGATCGCGGCAGCGCGCGCAAGGTCGGCACGATCAACCAGGGCAGCGGTACGACGCCGACGCTCATGGGTGACGCATACGTGACGATCGCCGACAACGCGGACAATCGCATCAATCTGCTCGTATATCGCCGCGCGCAGGAAATTGACGGCGACAGGCTCGTCTGCAGCGTACCGCTGTTCCGGGAGGGGCACTCCGTCACCGATAACTCGATGGTTGCGATCAATCGCTCGATCATTCTCGAAAACAACGCCGGCTATACGCACGCCCGCGCTCAGCAGGACTGGGACAACGCCGGGGGCGGCATCGTCCGCGTCGACATCCGCGACGACGAATCGGGCTGCGACACGGTCTGGGAATCGAACGAGCATTCGACGTCGGTCGTGCCGAAGCTGTCGCTCGGCAGCGGGCTCGTCTATTTCTACACGTTCATGCAGCAGTCCGATGGAGAGAACGCCTGGTACCTGACCGCGCTGGACTTCGAGACCGGAGAGACGGTCTTCAAGATCCTGACCGGTGCGGGAAGGCAGTTCGACAACAACTGGGCGCCGATTACGCTCGCGCCGGACGGGACTGCGTATGTCGGCACGTCGGTCGGTATCGTCGCGATCCGTGACAATCCGTAGTGACGCTATTCCTTACCGGCCATGCCGATGTCGGCGCCCGGCAGGAGCGCTCCCGTCGTGAAATCGTAGAGCCGGTTCTTCGTCAACGTCACGCCCGGAGGGGGTGGCGGGTCCTTCGGCACCATGTAGTCGGGCACGAGCGGGTGGCCCGGCTGCATCGAGTACTGTTGCAGATCCGTGACGCCGTTTTCGTACAGGAACGAATCGTCGATGCAATGCTGACCTGTGAATTCGCGGCTGGGCTGGGTCACGATACCGTAGGCCGCATCGGCCATGATCTCCGGCTTGCGGAACTCTCGCACCAGGTCGTCACCGCCGTGGATCACGGCCGACGGCGAGTAGATTCCACAGCGCGGCCACAGCGTGTTGACGGCAATACCGTCGGCTCGCCACTCCTCAGCCCACCCGAGCGTGTACAGGCTGATCGCGTACTTCGAAACTGTATAGGCCGACGAGTTCATGAACCAGACCGGGTTCAGGTCGAGCGGCGGCGCCAGCCCGAGGATGTGCGGATTCGTCGAGTTGCACAGGTGCGGGTAGGCTTCTTTCGCGAGCAGGAAAAATGCGCGCTCGTTGATGTCGAATACGAGGTCGTGTCGCTTGGTCGAGAATTCGGCCGTCGGTTTCAGCCAGTAGGCACCCGCGTTGTGCACCAGCACATCGATACCACCGAATCGTTCGACTGCAGCCTTGACAGCGGCCCGAATGTCCTCCTCGCTGCGCACGTCCAGTTTGATCGCGAGCGCCGTGCCACCGGCCCGTTCCACGGCTTCAGCGGTTTCGTGAATCGTACCCGGGAGAAACCTGTGCGGCGTGTCCGACTTGGCGGCGACAACGACATTCGAATTGTCGCGCGCGAAACGTTCGGCCATGGCCAGACCGATACCGCGCGACGCGCCGGTTATGAAAATCGTCTTGCCTGTCAGACTCATGCTGCGATCGCTGTGGGTTTCGCGAGACCGGTTATAGTAACGCAGCAATGCTGATGTATTTCGATCTCGACTATTATTTCATCATGCTGCGTCAGCTATGGCGCGAACGCCGCTGGCCGCTGCGCAAGCGTGCCGGACTGTTGCTGAAGCTCGTGATCGGTGTACCGATCGTGTACCTGATACACGCGACGTTTTTCCTGCTCGACTACCTGCTGTTTCCTCGCCTCTGGTCACAGAAAGTCGACAGCCCCGTGTTCATCATCGGGCACGCGCGCAGCGGCACGACGCTGATGCATCGTTTGATGGCAACGGACCGGGAGCGCTTCAGTTTTTTCCTGTACTGGGAAATGTTCTTCCCGTCGCTGACCCAAAAAAAGATCATTCGCGGTTTCGGATGGCTCGATCGCCGCTTGTTCGACAACTTCTTCTTGCGCCGACTGGAGGCCTGGGACGAGAAAACATTCGGTCCTGGCCGGAAAATGCATCACCTCGGCCTGTGGGTTCCCGAGGAAGACAATTTCGTCATGACCTTCGCGTTCGCATCCGGGTACTGGACCCTGCAGGCACCGTACGTGGAACATCTGGACATGTTCCATGCCGATCATCTTCCGGATACGAAACGGCGCCGCTGGCTCGGGTACTACAAGGAATGCGTTCGCCGGCAGCTCTGTTTAAACGGCGGCAACAAAACGCACCTGAGCAAGAACCCGGTGTTTTGCGGCTGGCTCGTCAGCCTTTCGGAGACGTTTCCAAATGCTCGCTTCGTCGTATTGCTGCGGCACCCCTACGAATGCATACCGAGCCTGTTGAAACTCATGGAGCGTAACTGGCGCGGCCGCGGCTGGCCGCCCGAATCGTACCGGCGGTCCCTTGACGTCCTTGCGCGCATTTCTTACGACAGTTATCGAATGCCGAAGCAGTTCCTGGAGCAATCGCCGGACGTATTGCATGCGATCGTCGAGTACCGGGATCTTGTTGCGGAACCGAAGGCCACCGTTGAGCGGGTCTACGAGCGTATCGGCCTCGATATGACTTCATCCGTTGCCAGAGCACTCGATGAGCAGCAGACTAAAGCGCGGCAACACATCGCCAAACACGACTACACAATGGCCGAATTCGGATTGCAGGAAGAAGAAATTCAGCGTGAACTCGCGGATTTTTTTGCCGAGTACGGCTGGGACACGAGCACAACGCATGCCTGACCAATATCCGAATGTCGCCGCCGCCGGCGACGACCTGCGCGCCGCCTGGGATGGACTGTTGCAACAGCTGTCGAATGCGCGGGACGCCATCGACCAACCCGAGCTGTATCCGGTTCCGGCCAGTGAACGGAACCTGGCCGAAGGGTACCGCTATCTGCTCGGGTACCTGTACGGCGCGATCGATCGGGCGCTGGCGGACCCGCGGCATCCGACTATCCGCCGCGCGATTCAGCCGCAGGACAAGGCCACGATCGATAACGCCGATGCCGTGTATCTATGTGCCGAAATTGCCGGTGAGCTGACCTACCGCCTGACGGGCAAGGCAGGCGACACGCGGCATTGGCGCGGGGAAGCACCCGCGGCCGGCGTGCGGGCACCTCAGTACGTGATCTTCGAATTGGCCAGCGGGTACGCCGGCGACTCGGGTTCGATTGCCGAACTGAAGCCAGGGAGCCGCATCAACACGGGTACGCTCGCGAGTAATGAGCTGCAGATCGAAGACGACGGCAGGTTCGAAATATTGATCGCACCCGAAAAGCCGGCTGGCTACGGCGGCAACTTCATGGCGTCCGTACGCACCAGTCACGGAACCGACTACGTCGGCCGGTATCTGGTCATTCGCGAGCTGTTTCATGACTGGGAGAACGAAGATCTTCTCGACCTGCAGATCGAACGGGTCGGTGCGGAGCTGGACCCGCCGCCGCCGCTGACTCCGGATCTGGCGGCCAGGCAAATGCAGCGCATCGGTGAGATCGTGAACCATCAGATGCGTTTCTGGAACGAATTCTACGCAGTCGTGCTCGAGGCCTACGGGGACATGAATGGTGATGGCCGGCAGTTCATGCCCCGCAACGATCTCAATGCGCCCAACGCCCTCGGGATCGCGACCGGCGGTGGGCAAAGTACAAACGTCTATTCAGGTGGCGTCTACGAGCTGGCTGAAGATGAGGCACTGATCGTCGATCTGGAAATGACGGAACCGCCGCTGTATCTCGGCTTTCATTTATCGAACCTGTGGGGTGAATCGCTTGACTTCGCAAATTACGTCAGCAGCCTCAACGGCCACCAGGCGGAGCGTGACAAGGACGGGCATTATCGCTGGGTGATCGCCCATTCGGATCCAGGCGTGCCGAACTGGCTGGATACGACCGGCCTGCCGGTCGGCTTCATGGCATTACGGTTTACCTATGCCGCGGCACCCGAGCAGATGCCGGAGCTCGACGTAAAAAAAGTGCCGTTGTCCAGCGTTCGCGACAACCTGCCTGCGGATATCAGAACCGTGTCGGCCGAGGAACGCGGCGAGAAGATTCGTGTCCGGCAACGCCACGTGCAGCGACGCTATCGGCAATACTAGAACCTATCTCAAAATAGAACATGGCCACGACGACAGGTATTTTTCCGCTGGACAAGGCGCGGCGAGCGCCGTGCGGTCACACCACTCAAGCGAGCTGCAACGCCGGATTGCGGAAAAAGAGCCGTCATACCAAAGGGTTGCTGTCCGAATGGCTGCGATGCCGCGATGCTCGTCACTTATTTGGAGTCACCAAACCCCATTCCTCGCGCCAAACCTCGCGGCCATTCAGAGCGCAACACGGTCAGGATCTATTTTGAGAAAGGTTCTGGTGGTGGCGACAAGAGGTGACAGCAGCAAAACGTGGGAGCGGCATTTTGGACACTATGTCCTTATGTCGCGGAGCTCAGGGATGTGTGTGAGCGACCTTGCCGCGAACCGTCGCGGCGGAGCGGCGCCGCCAGCTCACGATTATCGGATCGCCATATTGCAGCGAATTCGGCTGCATGCCGGCAGTGTAGCCGCCGAATTCCGGGCTCAACGGTAATGGCACGCACGGACCAGACTGCCCGCAAGCCGGTGTCGGCGAGGCAGCGTGCCGCTCAGCATTTCCGCGAGTGCATGCGGCGCAGCAACGAGCTGCATCGAACCTATCTCGACGATCCCGGGCTGCTGCAGCAGTACGACCGGTTCACCGAGTGGCAGATGAAGTACCTGCTGACGTTTTTCGGCGACCTGCATGAGCGACCCGGCTACGCCGAGGCCATTGATTTCACGCTCAGCGATCTGACCGGCGTCGGTATCAGCAAGCGCGACAGCGACCTCGAGCGTGCGGCCCCTGCGATCACGAGAATGCTGCCGCAGACGGCCCTGGAAACGGTCGCGGCCGCGGCCGAGCTCAACGCCCGCGCCCTCGAGACGAACCTGAGCATCTTCCGCCGCCTGCTGGTAGGCGGGACGCTTCCTGCCGAGATCACGAACCGGAACTACTGCGTCGCATGCCGCGAAGCCAGTACGCTCGACGAATGCGTCGAACTCGTCCACCTCACCACCAAACTCGGCAGGACGCTGAAGACGCTCGTCCGGGTGCCGCTGCTCGGCGCGATGCTCCGCGCGATGCGGGGGCCCGCACACGCGGCAGGTTTCGGGGCGCTGCAGGAATTCCTCGAAGCCGGCTATACGAAATTTCGGCAGATTCCGGACATCGACCATTTTCTTAAGGAGATCGATGCCCGCATGACCGAGGTCTTCGAGATGATTTACACGATGCCGTTAAATGAACTCGGCTAGACTATATTCGGGCGTTTCAACGGATTTATCACTCAGCCACCTGTGGACGATTCGACGATCCGACTGATGCGGTTCGAGAGCGCCGTCAGGCACGACCCGGCCGTCGACCAATGGTTCGAGACGCGATCGATCGACCTCGCCGGCATCGCGCGGCCGTGGTTCGATCTGATGCGCCGCCTTGGCGACGACGTCCGCGAGCTGTTGCATGACGGACATCCCACTGCGTGCGTCGACGACGCAGCATTCGGCTACGTCAATGCATTCACGGCGCACGTCAACGTCGGATTTTTTCTCGGCGCCTGGCTCGACGACCCAGCGGGACTACTTGAAGGCACGGGCAAGCGCATGCGGCATGTGAAGTTGCGGCCGGGGCAAGAGCCGGATGCGGACGCGCTCGCGGCGCTCGTCGAAAATGCGTATCGCGATATGCAAAAGCGGCTTCGTGCGGGCGCAATCTAGTCGCTCCGTCAGCATGACGTGTAACGCGTTGATCGGATTGGATCATCGCTTCTGGCCGTGTACTCATGCGAGCGTTCGCGGAACCTGATTCTGTCCGTGATGTTTGTCGTCGGGTTAGAAACGGACATCAGTGGACGCTCGCTGGTGGCTTTCAAAGTTGTGACCTCGGCCGAATGCGGTCGGCGGAAACGTTCTCACACCCTGGCTACGATCAAGACTGGCAAGGAGGAGAAATGCTACGAAAAATTGTTCAATTCCTTTTAATCGTGACATTTTCAACCCCTCTTTTGGCGGAGGATCCGTTCGTTCCAAGGGGCTTTGACGTTCCAAAGCAACTAGAGACGGACAGCTTCCGGATTCGAATGCTCACGATTCATGATGTCGTAAAAGATTACGACGCTGTCATGTCCAGCTTGAAGCATCTCCAGAGACAATTCCTCGAGAACTGGGGCTGGCCGCAAGATGATCTTTCTCTGGAGCAGGACCTCATCGATCTGGGGTGGCACCAGAAAGAGTTTCAGATGCGATCGTCGTTTGCCTACACCGTCGTGACACTTGATGAATCGCGGGTCATCGGATGCGTGTACATCTTTCCTTTCGGCAAGGGCGGATATGATGCTGAGGTCACGATGTGGGCCAGGTCGAATATGCTCGATGCCGGCCTGGACGAGGATCTCTACCGGGCGGTTCGATCCTGGATAGCCGGTGAGTGGCCGTTCGCGCGCGTGGCCTATCCCGGTCGCGAGATGAGCTGGGAGGAATACAACCGGCTGTCGGAATCCGAATGATCCGAAACGTACAACTAGCTGAAGCCCGCTTGCGAGACGTCGGCTTTATGTTCGGCTTCTGCCTTTCAGCCCGACGGCAGCTAGTGAGCGGTATGCAGACTCCCAGCTGACCAATAAGTATGCATTCACCAACAGCGGTCGCTCAAACCACCCAAAATTTGCAGGATCTACAGGCAGCGACCGGCCAGAAGCAGATAAAAGAAAACCCCGCCGAAGCGGGGTTTCTCGCGCTTGCATGTCAGAATGAATCTGACTGTAATTTCAACTTCTTACTGCGCCAGCAGCGCATTCAATGCCCCATCGAGCAGACCATAAACGTCTGCTTGGGCACCGCAGTGCGTAATATGGTCCCTACGATTGCCTTCGCCGTCAGCAAAGCCCCGCAGCATGCAACCGTCGCTCCTATCCATAGCTTTCTGAAGGTCTGCGATCGCTTTATCAACCTTACCTTTCCTAAGTTCCTTGATCGCGTTGGTTAGGTGCTCTTGGAAAGAGTTTCGATTGCCTTTATTCGTTACCTGCGACGACTCAAGAAGACCTACCATGTCGTGTGCCGAGAGGATCTGATACTCGGCGTAGTCCAAAGCACTGATCGCCGTGACCTTCACCAAGTCCGGCGCACCGGCTCCGATGAAATCGCTGACAGTCAATGAGATCTCGTAGACCCCCTCCAAGTCGGGCGTCAGACTCGCTGTCTTTGCATACGGGTTACTCAAGGTCGCCGTGCTTCCAGGCGGTGCCGAGACGATTGTCCACTCGAAGGTCAGCACATCGTTTTCAGGATCGCTGCTGCCTGAGGCATCGCATTGAGTCGCCGTGCCGGTCATGACTAGTTCGTCGTCACCCGCCGCTGCCGTCGGTGCTAGATTGTCGCTGCTGATCATGACCGTAGCAGGAGAACTGGTTTTTCCATTCTCGTCCGTGACCGAAAGGTTAACCTCGTAAGTACCAGCGACGTCAACCGTGAACGACGGCATCGGGCTGTTTGCATCAACCAGCATCGCGGTACTGCCATCTGGCTTCGAGACGAAGTTCCAGCGGTATTCGAGTGCCGTCGATGCGGTGTTGTCATCGAACGACGCGCTACCGTCGAGGATGACCGTATCGCTCACGCGGATTGA
>JBFHXQ010000003.1:0-26663 GCA_041598895.1 Woeseiaceae bacterium
CGATTCAGACTGTCGCGCCTGTTCCTGAGGCGCCAGGCCATCGGCACGCCGGTGTGATCGTGCAGGTTCGACCCCACCTCCGGACTGTCCGCGAGCACATCGATACCGAGCCCACTGAGTAGTCGCCCGGGCCCGATTCCGGACAGCTGTAGCAGCTGCGGTGACTGAAACGCGCCGGCGCTGAGTATCACTTCCCGTTTTGCACGCAGTGTGCGCGCTTCGCGACCCTGACGGACGACAACGGCGGCCGCGCGTTTTTCCTCGAACACGACGTGCTCCGCGCACGCCCCCGTCAGTACGGTCAAATTGTCACGCGAGCGGGCCGGGTCGAGGTACGCATTCGCGCAGGACCAGCGCCTGCCGTCTTTCATCGTCGCCTGGTAGCAACCGATGCCTTCCTGCGTGGCGCCGTTGAAATCGTCGTTTAGCGGAATGCCGATATTCGTGCCCGCGACGATGAGCGCTTCCTCGATCGGATGCGAATCGCGCAGGTCCTCGACCCGGAGCGGCCCGCCGGTGCCGTGGTACTGACTCTGACCCCGGCACTGGTCCTCGGCGCGGATGAAGAAATATTTTACGTCGTCCCAGCCCCAGCCCGTCGCGCCCGCTTCGGCCCAGTCGTCGTAATCCCGGTGCTGGCCGCGCACGTACAAGAGGCCGTTGATCGCGGAGCTGCCGCCCAGCACGCGGCCGCGCGGATGATAAAACGTTCGGCCGTTAGCCGCGGGCTCGGGCTCGCTCCGTACAAGCCACGAATACGCAGGCGAATACATCGTCTTGCCGTAGCCCAGCGGCATATTCAGCAGGAACCGGTCGTGCTCGCCGCCCGCCTCGACCAGTGCGACAGTGGTGTCACGGTCTTCGCTCAGGCGATTGGCGAGCACGCAGCCGGCGGAGCCGCCGCCGACGATGATGAAATCGTACGCTGCGTCAGTCACGTTGGCGGGTCGGCTAGCCGAGCGCTCCGGGCGGCACGTGCGCCGCGGTAAACCCCCCGTCGACCGGCAGATTTGCGCCGGAGATAAACGACGCATCGTCGGACAGGAGGAAGACGATTGCCGCGGCGACTTCCTTTGCCTGACCCGGCCGCTGCAGCAGATGCATCTTTATAAACGCGTCGCGAAACTCAGGGGCCTGCTTCAAAAGCTCCGACATCGGCGTTTCGATGTAGCCGGGACTTACGGCATTGACCCGAATGCCGGCCGGCCCGTAGTCGACGGCCATCGAACGCGTGAGCTGAATGACGGCGCCCTTCGAGGTGTTGTAGGGCACGCTGCCCGGACCGCCGGTCATGCCGTACGCGCTCGCAAGGTTGACGACCGAGCCCTTGACGCCGGCTTCGAGCATGTGTGCGATAACGTGTTTTGCAAGGATAAAGCTGCCGGTGAGATTGATATCGATGACGCGCCGCCAGTCACCGAGGTCCGTTGCATGGGCCGCGCCGCGGCCGCTGATGCCGGCACAGTTGACGAGCCCGTCGATCTTGCCGAACTTCTCGATCGCGTTTGCAACGACGGCGGCTGCCGCCGATTCATCGGCGATATCCAGCGACTCGAAACCGTGCGTCGCGTCGAGACCGGTCGCCTCGGCGATGGCATCGGGATCGGCGATGTCGGTCGCGACGACGGTTGCGCCCGCCGCCCCGCACAGCCTGGCCGTCGCGCAGCCGATTCCGGAGGCCGCTCCGGTGACGAGCACTACCCTCGCTTCGAGTCGGTTCATGGCGATCCCCCAATTTCGCAAAAAATTAGCTCTGTAATTACGAATATTATCATTTTCATCGATTTTTTTTGATAAAGTAATTGATCGCTGTTCAAAAAAATAAATCCAAGTTCAGGCAAATGTACCAGTGGATCGGCCTCCTCGGTCTGATTGGCCTTATGGGCCTCCTCGGCTTGAAGCACCGGATCCCCGCTGGCACGCCGGGCACCGGGATCCGGCTGTTCGGGCTCGCGGGCCTGGCAGGCCTGGCCGGCTTCTGGATTCCGCCGCTCGGGGCATGCGGTGCGTTCGGCGCAATCTCGCTGTACAAACATCCGGACCGGACGCTGGCGCGACTCGCCTGGCTCGGACTGGTCGGCATCGTCGGGCCCGCAGTGTGGTTTGGCGCGCACCTGTGAGAGTCGCGCGGAGAAGACATGACTGAAAAACAGTTTGCGATGACTGTGATTGCCGTACTGGCAGGCGCCGGCTGCGATACCGGCGTTACTCCGCCGGACGATGCGCCGGCGGGCGCGCCGGTTCCGCAGGTCGCCTACAGTCAGGAACGCGAGCCCTGTGCCGATCGCGATCCCATGCAGAGGGCGCTGTTCGGTGACCTCCACGTGCACACGCGGCTGTCCTTCGACGCCTACGCCTACGGCGTGCAGACGACGCCGGCCGACGCCTACCGGTTCGCGAAAGGTGAATCCATCCCGCACCTGCCGCTGAACGACGCCGGCGAAATGACGGGCACCGTGCAGATCGACCGGCCTCTGGATTTCGTCGCCGTAACCGATCACGCGGAATACCTCGGCGAAGTACAGCTGTGCACCGATCCGCAGTCGGCGAGCTACGCAACCGACTACTGCAAGGGCGTGCGCGGTGGAGGCCTAAACATCATGCGCATGATCGCCACGGCGCTGGTTCTCGAGCCGGCGGTACGGATCTCGCCTATCTGCCCGGCCGGCAACAGCGCCTGCGTGGCCGCCACGAAGATTCCCTGGCAGGAGACGATAGCGGCGGCCGACGCCGCAAACGACACGACGTCGGCCTGCTCGTTCACCGCGCTCGTGGGTTACGAATACTCCGGCTCCCCGGACTCCAGCAACTATCATCGCAACGTCATTTTCCGTAACAGCAGCGTTCCCGAGCTGCCGGTCAGTAAATTCGAGGCTTCTCACGATATCTATCTCTGGCGCGCGCTCGACGCGACCTGCAGCACGGATAACGGGTGCGAATACCTGACGATTCCGCACAACAGCAACCTGTCGAATGGCAAGATGCTGACGCCCTACGCCAACCTGCCCGACACGCGCGACGCCAAGGTCGAGTACGCGAATACACGGCTGGCACGGGAACCGCTGCTCGAGATTTTCCAGCACAAGGGCAACTCGGAATGCGCCAACGGTTTTCCCGGGATCCTGGGCGCGCCGGACGAGCTCTGCGAGCTCGAACAGATTCGGCGTATCGGCGCGCCGGGTGAAGGCGGTCACGTTACCTTCGAAAACGGGGAGCTCGTATTCTCGGAATTCGAACCGAACCCGACCGTTTATTGCGACGAAGATCAATTGGGCTTCGGCGGCATCACGGGTATGGGGTGCCTGCACAGGAACGACTTTTTCCGTACCGCATTGCTGACGGGCCTCAGCGAACAGACGGAGATCGGCCTGAACCCGGTGAAGCTCGGTGCGAGCGCGAGCACCGATACGCACATGAGCACGCCCGGCGCGGTCGACGAGCGCAACTGGCGGGGCCACATCTACACGGAGTGGAACCGGAACGGCAGGCTGCTCGAACCGTCGCTGATCCCGAGCGGCAAGGACGGCAATCCGGGCGGCCTGACCGGCGTGTACGCGATCGAGAATTCCCGCGATGCAATTTTTGATGCGCTGATGCGCCGCGAGGTCTTCGGCACTTCCGGGCCACGCATCTCGCCGAGATTCTTCGGTGGATGGAGCTATGATGCCGGGCTCTGCAAGGCGTCCGACCTGCTCGAACAGGCGTATGCGAGCGGCGTGCCGATGGGCGCCGATCTGCCCCCGCCGCCGTCTGCAGGCGCGGTGCCGACGTTTGTCGTCAGCGCGCTCAAGGACCCGGCCAGCGACGCGACACCGCTGCAAAAACTGCAGATCGTCAAGGGCTGGATCGATGCAGACGGCAATCCGAACTACCGGGTCTTCGATGTCGCCGGCGATCCGGAATCGTCCGCCGGCGTCGACCTTAAAACGGCAAAACGCTACGGGGACGGCCATGCATCGCTGTGCACGGTCTTCGAGGACCCGGAATTCGACGCCGGAGAACACGCCTACTACTACATGAAGGCGGTCGAGAACCCGAGCCCGCGATGGAGTCTCACCGACTGCGTGTCGTATCCGGATGACGAACGCCCCGACGTCTGCAACGACCCGCGCATTGCAACGGCGATTCAGGAGCAGGCCTGGACGTCACCCATCTGGTTCACACCGGCAATCACGAGGTAATTTCCATGACTTCGACAGAACTGCTCGGGGGACGCACGGCCATCGTCACCGGCGCGGCGCGCGGTATCGGCGCGTCCGTCGCCGCAACGTTTGCCAACGCGGGTGCGCGAGTGATTGCGACGGACGTGCTCGAGGACCAGCTCGAGGCAACAACGGCCGAGCTCGGCACCTCGGTGTCGGCGGCCGTGCTCGATGTTGCGGACGAATCCGGATGGCAGCGCATTGTCGGCGACGCACTGTCCGAAACCGGGCGCATCGACATCCTCGTGAACAACGCCGGCATCCTCGCGTTTTCGCCGCTGGAGGATACCGATCCTGCGCTGTTTCGGCGCCTGCTCGACGTCAACGTGATGGGCAGCTTTCTGGGCCTCAGAGCCGTCGTGCCGGCAATGAAAAAAGCCGGGTCCGGATCGATCGTCAACCTGTCGTCCTCGTCGGCCGTGCTGCCGCACAACGCGACGGGCGCCTACGCAGCGACGAAGTTCGCAATTCGCGGCCTGACCCGCACCGCGGCGCTGGAACTCGGGCCGCACGGCATTCGCGTGAACTGCGTGCTGCCCGGCGGAGTCAACACGCCGATGACGAATCCGGACAACGTGCCGGCAGAAGAACTTGCCGCGCGTTTTCGCTTCGTCCCGCAGCAGCGCGGCTCGGAACCCGAGGAAATTGCCGCGGCGATCCTGTTTCTGGCCTCCGACCAGGGTTCCTACTGCAACGGCTCGGAGCTCGTCGTCGACGGCGGCATGACCGCGGGCCTGTACGTGCCGGGGATGCCCGGCGCGCCGTTCTGACAAGCGTGCGAACGATAGCGGACCGTGGCCTCTGACAAGCCTGTCGTCCTCGTGACCGGCGCGGGCCGCGGACTCGGCCGGGCAATTGCCGAGGCGTTTCACGCGCACGGCTATCACGTCGTCGCAAGCGATTACGATCCCGACCTTCTCGAGGATCTTCGCGGCCGGGCGGACTATACGCCGCAACGTCTGAACGTCCGGAGCGATGCCGAGGCCGACGAGATCGCTGCGAAAATCCGCGGCGACCTCGGACGTCTCGATGTTCTCGTCAACAATGCGGGCATCAACGCGTTCTACCCGGTCTCGGAGGCGCCGACCGAGATGACCGTGAGTACGTTCGACATCAATACGTTCGGCGCCCTGCGCACGATACGCGCCTGTCTCGACCTGTTGATCGAGTCGCGCGGCCGGGTCGTGAATGTCTCCAGCGAGTCGGCTCCGCTGCGCTCGCCGTTTCAAAGCTACGCGTCGAGCAAGATGGCGCTCGAAGCGCTGTCCGACGTTATGCGTCGCGAACTCCGCCTGTTCGGCGTACACCTCGCAATCATCAGGCCCGGCGCGATCAGGACGGAGCTGTTCGACGAGATTCATACGCTCAGGAACGCGCTTCCCGACAGTCGCTACGAGCGCTTCTTCGCCCGCTTCGCAAAGGGCGTCGCCAGGCGCGTGCCGAAACGTCCGTCGACGCCGGCTGACGTTGCCGCGGTCGTTTACGAGGCAGCGACGGACCCGAAACGACGGGCAATGTACAGAATCAACAACGACATCACGCTGCGTTTGCTCAGCCGGCTGCCGAAAAAACTGCTGGATAAATTGCTGACATCCGGCATGACGAACTGAGGGGGTTCCCGATGCGCCAGATCGCCATCCTGTTGCTAACCTTCACCGCCATCTCCTGCGACGCCGCGGACCGGCCGAACGTCATCGTCATGGTTGCCGACGATCTCGGCTGGGCGGACGTCGGTTTTCACGGCGGCGATATCGAAACGCCGTCGCTCGACCGGCTTGCCGCGGAGGGCGTCGAGCTGAATCGCTTCTATACGACGCCCATCTGCTCACCGACACGCGCCGCACTGATGACCGGCCGCAACCCGATGCGGCTCGGCGTCGCCTATGGCGTCATCCTGCCCTGGGATACGATCGGCGTGCACCCGGACGAGCATTTCATGCCGGAAAGCTTCAGGGCAGCGGGCTATCAGACAGCGATGGTCGGGAAATGGCACCTCGGGCACGATCAGCAGACCTACCATCCGAACGAGCGCGGTTTCGAGCATTTCTACGGCCATCTGCACACCGAGGTCGGGTTCTATCCGCCGTTCGGGAATCAGGGCGGCAAGGACTTTCAGCAGAACGGTGTATCGATCGACGACGACGGCTACGAGACGTTTTTGCTGGCCGATGAAGTGTCCCGCTACATCCGCGAGCGCGACCGGAAAAAGCCGTTCTTCATTTACATGCCGTTCCTGGCGCCGCACACGCCGCTCGCTGCGCCGCCGGCGCTGCTCGAGAAATACAGGGACATCAACACCGACCTGAAGCCGGCGCGCAGCAAGCAGACGGACCTGACGCGTCGCAACGCGAAGGCATTGGGCCGCCCCAGCGCCCGTCCGCTGTATGCCGCGGTCGTCGATGGGATGGACCAGGCGATCGGGCAGGTGCTCGCGACGATCGACACCGAGGGCATTGCCGACAACACGATCGTGCTGTTTCTGAGCGACAACGGCGGTGCTGCATATTCGGTCGGCGGCGCGGACAACGTGCCGCTGCGCGGCGGCAAGGGCGAAGTGTTCGAAGGGGGTATACGCGTCGTCTCGGTCATTCGCTGGCCGACGAGTATCCCGGCCGGCGCGAAAATGACCGACATTATGACCGTCATGGACGTGTTTCCGACGCTGGCGGACGCCGCCGGCATCGAAACCGGCAACCGATACACACTCGACGGCAGGAGCCTGTGGACATCGATCGCCGATGGCGCGCCGGCGCCGCGCGAGGACTATGTGTTTTTCGCGTCGGAAACGCCGAACTACGGCCAGTTCAACCTTACGATCTTCAACGACGAATGGAAGCTCGTGCAGGAGGTCGAACAGGACCAGCTGACGACGTCGGTCGAAAACTACCTGTTCAGGATCAGCGACGATCCGTACGAATACACAAATCTCGCGGAAGACTACCCGGACGTCGTTGCCGAGCTTGCCCAGAAGATTCGCGACTGGCGCGCAATCTACCCGATCAACGGAACGCGCTCGCAGCTCATGCCACCACCGGGTTGGCGTGCACCGAAGGACTGGGCCGATTACCCCCGCCCGCTGGATGCGCTGCAGGACAAAGCCGCGCCCGGCATGCCACCGCCGGGCATGGAACACATGCTCGATCGCCAGCTCGGTGAACGCGGGCGACTGCTCTACGACTGCGCGACGCGGTGGCCGGTCGGCGACGTCTGCGACGGCGGTTGAGCGGCCGCGCTGCGGCCCGCGCGGCGTCCCGAGAACACGCCGTCGGCAATCGACAGGCCGCTGACGTAAAGCTGCGACGGAATGCCGACGGCGGTGCGTCCCGCGGCATACAGCCCTTCGATCGGCGTGCGGTCCTCGCGCAGAACCTGCCCGCTTTGCTCGTCCACAACGAGACCACCCATCGTCATTACGGTGCACGGCAGCATGCGATTCGTGAGCGACACGTCGATAACGTGAAACGGTGCTTTGAGTGGGCTGAGATCTTTCGGCGCCTTGCCGAAGGGATCGTCGATTTCGCCGCGCGCGGCGCGATTGTAGTGCTCGATCGTCGCCGCCAGCGTCCCGGGGTCGAACCCGCAGTGCGCAGCCAGCGACTCGAGGTCAGGGAACTTCTTTTTGCCGAACAGCATGGACAGCGTCGCGAGCTGCCACTGAAACGGCAGTATTTTTCCCGGCCGCGACTGCCGCCAGGCTTCGCGGACGAGCCGCGAGTCGAGAATCAGCCAGCCCCTGCCGCCGTGCCGTTCGACCATGACGTCGCCGATCGTCGCGCCGTACGACGATTCGTTGACGTAGCGTTCGCCGCGCTCGTTGACGATGATGCCCTGTGACCATGCGAGCGGCGGATTGATGAAACGCCAGGCGGTACCGCGCTCCATCCGGTCCGTGGCACCGCCGACACTTTGCCCGAGGCGGATCCCGCTGCCGTCGTCGCCGGTCGTGCCCATCGGCACGCCGGGACGATATCTCGGGCAATGCGCGCGCACCATTTGGCGATTGAAAATGAAACCGCCTGCGCTGAGCACGACGCCGGCGCGCGCGCGGTAAAAGATTTCCCGCGCGTGCTCGGCCCTGATCGCCGCCGCCTTTGCAAAGCAGCGCGCGGCGAGGCGCTGCATCGGTTTTGCGCCGGGCAAGATGAACGGGTACAGCTTGGCGATCAGTTCGCCGAGGTGCAGATACCGGCCGTGTCGGCGGTACTCCCGCGAATCGGCGGCGAGCGCCAGTGCGCGCGCGCCGATGACCTGGCCCGAACGGTCGACGATCAGCTGCCGGACTTCGGTCTTTTTGTGCAGGCCGACGCCGAGCCGCGATGCCGATTGGGTCAGCGGCCGCATGATGGAACCGCCGAGATTTTTTGCGCTGTTGCCCTGCCGGATAACGCCGCGATGCCCGCGCGCCGCCGGTTTTGCGACGGCCGCATAACGCGGCAGAAGCGAGTTGTCGGAGTGGTAGAGAAAGTATTTGACGCGGGGATACGACGTCTTTTCCTTCCAGACCGGACCCGAAAACCTGACGCCGTGCTGCGTCAACCAGTCGATGTTCGCCGCGCTGTCCTCGCAGAACTTCCTGAGCGTCGCGTCGCTGACCACGCCCTGCGTTTCGAGCTTCAAATACGCGAACATGTTCTCCGGCGAATCGTCTTCGCCGACGTCTTTCTGGACCCGGGTCCCGCCGCCCGCATAAACGACGCCACCGCTCAAAAGCGTCGCGCCACCGCCCTCGGCCCGGTCGACTGCGATCACGTCGAGCCCGCGTTCGGCCGCCTCGATGGCTGCCGTCGCGCCCGCGACGCCGAAGCCGACGACCAGCATATCGGTCTCGTGGTCCCAGCGCAGCGCACCCGCCGCATCGACGCGCAGCGGGGCCTCGACGCGGGAATGCCAGTCTGCGTCGCCTGGTTTCATTTTCGTATTTTTTTTGTCTCAGAAATACGAATTCGTAAATGCAATTGTTTGTTCGTCGCCCTTTCCGTTGATATTATGTCGGCATAATTACGCAGAATTCAGCCATTGTCGAGCAGTGCCATGACCATCCTCGAGAAATTCAGCCTCCGGGGGCATCGCGCCCTGGTAACGGGTGCCGGGCGCGGCATCGGCAAGGGCATCGCGCTCGCGCTTGCTGATGCGGGTGCCGATATTGCCTGTGCCGCGCGAACGCAACGCGATATCGACGCGGTCGCGGATGCGATTTGGGATCGCGGCCGCAACGCGATCGCCGTTAGCTGTAACGTTGCCAAAGACGAACAGCGGCAGCAGCTGATCGACACCTGCGCCGAGAAGCTGGGCGGTCTGTCCATACTGGTGAATAATGCCGGCGGCTCGGGGCCCAACGATCCGCTCGAGACCAGCGCGTCGGAGTTCGCGTCCGCACTCAGCTGGAACGTAGTGCCCGCGTTCGATCTGACGCGGGCCGCCGTGCCCCACCTCAGGAATTCGGCGGGCGCGAGCGTTATCAATATCTCGTCGGCGGTTGCGCGGCTGCCGCAGAAGAACTTCAGTGCGTACGGAACGGCGAAGGCTGCACTGAGCCATCTGACCCGCATGCTCGCGCAGGACCTCGCGCCTGACATCCGCGTCAACGCGATCGAGTGCGGGCCGATCGCAACGGAAGCGCTCGAGCAATACATGACTCCGGAAATGCGCGCGCACATGATCGCCGGCACGCCCCTGAATCGTCTGGGCGAGGTAACGGACGTCGCAGCGACGTCGGTGTTTCTCGCATCCGCCGCAGCGGCGTGGATCAGCGGCAAAATCATCGAGGTCGACGGCGGCACCGAGTCGGCCTGGTAAGCAACTGACGCAGGCGCCATCGTGGCTACCCATACGATCACTCTCGAACCCGTAGCGATCGACGCGCCGGCGGAGATTGCCTGGCGGGTGTTGACCGACCTGGAGCGTTACCCTGAGTGGAATCCGTTCACGGTGCGGGTCGAATCGTCACTGGAGATCGGTGCCCCGGTCATACTCCACATCCGGCGCGGCGATTCGACGATGAAACAAACGTTCGTGCTCGAAGTTCTCGATCCGCCCAGGGAGATCGCCTGGCGCTTGCCGAAAATGTTGCATAAGGCGATCTTCAGCGCGTATCGCACCCAGCAGATCGAAGCGCTGGATGCCGGCCGCTGCACCTACCGGACCAGCGACACGTTCAGCGGCCTGCTGGCGGGCCCCCTGTATCGCAGCCAGCACGAGTGGGTTCAGAGGAATTTCACCGCTCTCGCCAACGCGCTGAAGGCGCGCGCCGAAGCGTTCGGGAACGGCGCTGACGGTGGCGAACGTCGAGCAGCGCCGAATCACCGGCAACGCTCCTCGAGCTAAGGTCAGGATTCAGGCAGTAAACCGCTCTTTCGCCCACGCGTAGTCGGGTTTGCCGACGACGCTGCGTTTCAACCCGGGCTCGAAACGGATTTCGCGCGGTACCTTGTAGCCGGCCAGCTGGCCGCGACAGTGCTCCCGCAGCAGAGCCGCGTCGGCGTCGGCGCCCTCTTTGAGCGCGATCACCGCGGCGACCATCTGGGTCCAGCGCGGGTGCGGAATGCCGACGACGAGCGCGTCGCTCACCGCCGGGTGCGACTTGAGTGCCTGCTCGACTTCCTCCGGATACACCTTTTCGCCGCCGGTATTGATGCACGTCGAACCCCGGCCGAGTACGGTGATCGAACCGTCCTCCTCGAGCCGCGCCGCATCGCCGCCGAGCGCGTAGTCGACGCCCCCGAGTTTCACGAACGTGGCTGCCGTCTTCTCGGGATCGCCGTAATAGCCGACGGGCACGACACCGCAGCGCGCCACCGTGCCGACTTCCCCCGGCTCGGCGAGGCGCGTACCGTCGACGACGACGGCAATATCCGGACGCGGGTCGTAGCGCATCAGCCCATCGTCGGTTTCCCGCGTGCCCGGCCCCATCACGCCGGTCTCCGTTGCGCCCAGCGAACTCGTGATCATGATCGACGGCAGCCGTTCCCGGAAACGCTGCTGCAGGTGCTCCGAGAACACCGCGCCGCCCGACCCGATGTACGTCAGGCTGGACAGGTCCCACCGCTCGGGCTCGGCTTCGAGCGCGTCGATCAGCGGCGCACCCATCGCATCGCCGACGATCGCCATGATGTTGACGCGTTCGCGCTCGACGAGGCTCCAGATCTTTTCCGCGTCGAACGCGCTGTCCGGATTCAGCACCAGCGTGTGCCCGGCAAACAGCGACGAGATGGCGGTCCACAGCGCGGCGCCGTGCATCAGCGGCGCGATCGGCAAGGCCACCTGATGCGGCGTATCCGGAATGCGCTCCCCGATCTGCTGCGGCGATGACACCGGCTGCCGGTCCGGATGGTAGTACGCGCCGCCTCCGAGCGCGCCGAAGAACAGTGACCTGTGCGGCCAAACGACGCCTTTTGGCGCGCCGGTTGTGCCACCCGTGTAGATGATCAGCTGGTCGTCGTCACGCCGGTCTGCAGGATCCGGCTCCGCGTGCCGCTCTGCAATCGCAGCCTCGTAATCCCTGAGCCGCGGTTCATCGCGAGCCGCAGAATCACCGGCCGCGGAATCACCGGCCGTGAGCATCAGGGCGAGCGAATCGATGTCGGCTGCGACCGGCAGCACGGCGTCCGCGTACTCGGTGTTGAAAAACAGTGCCCTGATGTCCGAGTTTCGGTACAGATAATCGAGCTCCTTGCTGACGTAGCGGTAGTTGATGTTGAACGGGACGGCGCCGATCTTGCACGCCGCGATGAACGCCTCCAGGTATTCCGGCCCGTTCGCGAGCTGCAGTCCGACGTTATCACCGCGGCCTATGCCACCGGCCGCAAGATAGCCGGCAAGCGCGCCCGAGCGCGCGTCCATTTCCGCATAGGTGAATACCCGATCACCGCATTTCGTCACCGGGCGGTCCGGCACGGCCGCGGCGACGCTCCCGAACAGATCGGCGAAGTTGAAGCTGGGCGTGGCGCTCGCTGGCATGGGGTTTGGTCCTCCTGCCGGTGTTTTTTGGGCTTGATTTTAACGTTTTATGGTCTCACAGCCATTCTAGTGCCGATTTTCGTATTTATCCACTCGGGTGTTTACGAATTCGGAAAAACGCGCCACAGCGGCTCTCAGGCCGCCTCGTAGCGGATCGGCAGCCGTTTGACGCCGCCGGTGAAGTTGCTCGCGATCCACTCGGGCGTGCCCGCGAGCTCCACGGCGCCGACCCGCCCTGCCAATTCCTCGAAAATACAGCGGATTTCCAGCGACGCGAGTACACGCCCCAGGCAGTGATGAACGCCGTGACCGAACGCCAAATGCCGGTTCGGCAGACGGTCGATTCGGAACTGCTCCGGATCCGGGTCGAACGCGTCTGCGTCCCGATTCGCGGACAGGTAAAAAATCGCGAGCGTGTCGCCCGCCGTGATATCGACGCCGCGCAGCCGGTAATCGTCGGTTGCCGTGCGCGTAAAGTGCCTGACCGGCGTCACCCAGCGCACGATCTCGTCGGGCAGTGTCCTGGCCAGCGACGGCTCGTCGCGCAGCCGTTCGAGCTCGGCCGGATGCTCGATGAACGCCAGCATGCCGCCCGCAATCGCGGACGACGTCGTTTCGTGACCTGCAGTCGCTACGATCAGGAAATACGACAGCATGTCGACGAGCTCGATCGGCTCGTCGTCGATCATCGCATGCACGATGACGCTCGCCAGATCGTCGGTCGGCTGCTTGCGGCGGTCGGCAATGAGCCTGCCGAAATATTCGTACATCTCCAGCATGACGTCGCGACCGTACTGGTCCGACTTCTGCAGGTCCGGATCCGAGGCGGACAGGAGCTGCTGGCTCCAGACGAGCAGCTTCGGCGCATCCCCGGGCGGCAGACCGAGGATCGTCATGATGACTTCGAGCGGGTACCAGACGGCAACGTCGCCGGCGAAGTCGCATTCCCCGTCGAGATCGAGCATCCGGTCGACGAATTTTTTCGCCAGACCGCGAATGCGGTCCTCCAGCCTCGCGACACCGCGGCCCATGAACCAGCCGTGGGTCAGCATTCGGTACTTCGCGTGCTCCGGCTCGTCCATGTGAATGACCGTACGCACCTGAGCATGCCGAGCGGATTTCGCCTGCGCGCTGGAGCGCCTGAGCGATTTGAAGTCCGCCCAGCGCTGATTCGAATGTTTCAGCAGCGCGAACAGCATTTTCAGCGCCGTCACGCCGGTCGGCTGCGATGCCAACATGTCGTCCTCGACCGCTCGCGGCAACAGCGTCAGGCGCGGCTCGTTGATGAACAGGTCGTGCTGGCGCTCGACCTCGATGATGTCCGCATGCCGGAACACGCCCCAGAACGGGCGGTAAGGTTCCTGCTCGATCCAGGCCACGGGTTGCCGATGCCGATACTCGGCATAGGCACGCAGCAAGCCGGCATTGTCGGCGTTCGCCTGCGGAGAAATGACGTCGAGGCTCGGCCTGATCGAGTAGTTTTCGCGCGGCGCGTTCATTTTCCGGATTGTATAAAGCGACGGATGTAAGGACCGAATCTATCCTCGATCATCGCGTCGCTCAATCCGAACTGCTCTAGCGAATACGAATGCACACCATGGCTGTGCCGCGTGTTCCGGCCAAGGAAATGCTGCATGTCGCTCACGGTATTGCGATCCAGATCCAGACTGAACTTCGCGTAGATCCGCCGTACGACGCGCATCGGTTCGGCAACAAGCTCGGCGAAGTTGATGTCGATAATACGGTTTTCCATGTCGAGCTGATCACGATCGGCCACGCAGCGGTTCAAAACCTCGCTCCAGAATCGCAGCTGATCCCTTCCGACCTCGGCCGGGTCCGTGTGCCGCGCGAAAAGCCTGCGCACCGTGTAGGTCAGGCTGCCTACTGACGGGATGGCCTCGGCCGGATGCCGATGCGTATGCACGATCAGCGCATCCGGGTAGACGTCGTTGATTGCCCTGAGGTACAGCTGATTGTCCGGCGACTTCAGCAACCATCGCGGTTTTTTTACATGCGTCTCGAGAAACGTGAGAAATCGCCTGTGCCAGCGAAACGAGTCGCCCGCATCATGCTCGAACTGCCAGCGCTGATGCGCAGGTGCGTACACGAAATGCTGAAACCCGCAGCCTGAAAAATTCATCGCGAGGATGCGTTGATCCTCCTCGGCGAGCCGCGCGCCCTGCGGATGGATGCCGTTAAAGGACGGCGCCAGCCTGTGAAAACGATCGATGTTGCTCTGGCATCGCCGAATGCGGGTGCTGTCGATGTAGTCTTCCTCGGTCGGCACCGGACTTGGGAATTCCACCTCCCAGGTCAGCGGCGATCGGTGTGCCGGATCCTGTGCAAGCAGATTGAACAGTATCGTCGTTCCCGATCGCGGGAGACCGAGAATGAACATCGGACGTGAAATTCCGGTGTTTGATGCCGCCGGTTGCCGGGCCAGCGCGTTCTCCACTGCGAGGCGGTTGACCGCGAGATCGCGCAACACGACGCGCAGTCGCAAGCGGCCGAGTGCGGACAGATTCGCCGAGCTCTCGGCGTCGCTGCACAGCGCCTCGAGCCCGCGACGCGCGCTGTCCGTGAGGGCGCCACCGCATCTCGCAATTGCATAGCGCTCGATGTCCGTCGCGGACAGTCGCGGTCGCTCGAGCGGATTTACGATTGCGTTGTACGCGCGAATCACGTACGGGATATGTACACTGCCGGGCACGTCGGACATTCGGCGACGCTATAGAGGGTGAATGTTGCCTGTCAACATGGCCGGAGAATCGCTATGCCCGCAACTCGCATGAACGTGCTCCTCGTCACGCTCGTATTCGCCGCAAGTGGTTGTGCAAATTCGGTAACGACCGGGACGTGCACGCTCGACATCCTGCTTGCGAATGACGATGGCTGGGACGCGCCCGGAATCCGGACGGTGCACCGGGCGCCCCTCGATGCGGGCCATCGCGTCACGCTCGTTGCACCGCTCGAGCAACAAAGCGGCCGAGGCGGGGCGATCAACACTCGTATCGGCGCCGAGGTCGCGGTTGTTCAGCAGGCACCGGACGTCTGGTCGGTCGACGGCACGCCGACCGACGCCGTCCGGGCCGCGCTCGATGTCGTCATGCGAGACGACTGGCCCGACCTCGTCGTGTCCGGCGCCAACTTCGGCCCGAACCTCGGACAGGAAGGCGTGCACAGCTCGGGTACGCTGGGCGCCGCGCTGGCCGCGCATTTCGATGGCCTGCCTGCGATCGCGGTCAGCACCGGCATTGCCGTCGATGAACGCGACACATCGCCGCCGTTCAAGAGTACGTTCGCGGGCTTCGAAACGTCTGCATCCATTGTCGTGAACCTGATCAATGAACTGGCGGCGCGTAATGGCTGCGAGCGGGTTCTTGCTGCCGACGTCGCCCTGAACGTCAACGTGCCGGTTCCCGTGGATGCGATCCAGGGCGTCCGCTATGCGACGCTCTCGCGCGTCAATGTCTTTCGGCTGCAGTGGGAAGACGGCGCAACGGACGGCGTCGCGCGGATCGGTTTTCGCCAGGTCGACCCTTCCGTTGCCGAGGCGACCGACGACGTCAGGCTGTTTGCCGAGGGCTATGTCACGATCACGCCGATCAACGGCGACCTCGCTATCAGGGCGCGGCCGGCGACCTACGGACTGCCGCGGGACCCGTCCGGGCTGACGCCGGCCACTCCGTCGTCGCCGTGAAAAAGTGGCTCATAGTGCTCGGTATCGCCGCGGCCGCCGGCAGCATCGCCTACGTCATGCTCGATCCGGCCGCGCTGACGCATTCGCTTCGCGAGCGCAATGACCGGATCATCGCGGAACAGCTCGCCTACCACTACGGCGTCGCCGCGTACCTCTACGGTTATCCAATCGTGGACATGCTGACGCAGATGCACAACGAGACGCACCGGACCGGCACAGAGCAGCAGACTTACGCCCCCGTCAATCGACTGTATCGCTTCCCCGATCTGATCGTGCCGGAGACAGCCGGTGATCTGCGCGCGCCGAACGCCGACACGCTGTACTTCTCCGGCTGGTATGACGTGTCCCATGAGCCGTTGATCATCCACACGCCCGACACGGACGGGCGCTATTACACGATCTCGGTCACGAACCTGTATGCCGAAGTCACGCACATTGGCCGGCGCACGACCGGAACGGCAGAAGCCTACTTCGCGCTGACTCCGCCGCATTGGCACGATGCGTTACCGGATGGCGTAACCGCGATCCCGGTCGAGACGAACAGGGGCTGGCTGCTCGGGCGCATGTACGTCGCCGGGCGTGACGATTTCGCGGCCGCGAAGGCGCTCGTCAACGATATCTGGCTGGCGTCGCTCAGTGAATTCACGCCGGGGCGGCGGCCCGCGCCGCGCCCGCAGCTGGCGGCGGACCGAATCGATCCGCGCGACTCGCTCGACTTCTTCGACGTACTGAACGACGGGCTGCGATCGCTGCCGCCCCGTCCGCAGGAAGCGGCGCATATCGCCCAATTCGACCGCATCGGTGTCGGACCCGCGGCAGATTTCGACGCCGCGCGAATGGACGATGCCACTCGCCGCGGGCTCGAAGATGCGCTGCGCGACGGCCGCAAGATCATCGGCGCGTCCACGTTTCGCAGCATGACGTCGGCGAACGGCTGGATGATCTCGCTGGATATCGGCCGCTACGGGCATGATTTCTTCCATCGTGCCTCGGTCGTCAAGGGCGGCTACGGCAACCTGCCGGAGGAAAGCGTGTATGCGGCAGCGCTGTTCGACTCCGACGGTGACATGCTGACCGGCCGGCACGCTTACGCATTGACATTCCCGGCCGCTGGCCTGCCGCCGGTGCACGGTTTCTGGTCTCTCACCGCGTACACGCTGGATGCGCGTCTGGTTCCGAATGAAATGAACCGCTACAGCATCGGTGATCGAACGCCCGAGCTGCACGTCGATGCCGACGGTTCGCTGCGCATTCTCTTGCAGCACGCCGCACCGAGCGCGAAGCGCACAAACTGGTTGCCGGCGCCAAACGAGCCATTTTTCGTTGTGCTGCGCATGTACGAGCCGGACAATTCGATTCTGCGCGGTGATTACCGGCTGCCGCCGATGGAAAAGGCAGCTCGCTAGCGGCGCAGCCGAACGATACCCATCACGGTCGAGTGTTTGCAGTTAGCACAGCCGATAAACGTGCCAGACTTTTGCCTCGCAGATTGTTGTCCGCGCTCATCCTTCATCCGTTACGCAGCATGGCACTGCACGGCATGAACTCTGAGCACGCTGCCCTCCTTAGTTCACGCTGACGTCTGCAGGCTTCCGTCTGCGTCGCTTGACACGGTGAATACGCGTAGCGTATTAACACTGTGCTGCACTGCAACACACGCGGTAGACGGGATGCTGAGCAGGGTGAACGCGACGGCAGATACGAATCACGGGCCGTCCAGATTCGCGCCTCTTCTGGAGGTGCGCGTTCTGGCCGAGGTCGCGTCGTGTTACATGTATCTCCCGATATTGAAGCGCATCGCTCCGGCAGGCGACGGTCACCCGGTGATGACGCTGCCACCCTTTATGTCCGACGACAACTTCATGAGCCCGATGCGCAAGTTTCTCGACGCGCTGGGCTACGAAACGATGGGCTGGGATCGCGGCCAGAACACCGGATTCGAAGAGGGCCGCTTTGTCGGATTGGCCGACTCCATCGAACGCATTGCCGACGAACGCGGACGAAGAGTCAGCCTGATCGGGCACAGCCTTGGCGGCATATACGCGCGGCTGCTCGGCCATCAATGCGCCGATGCAGTGCGCCAGGTCATCTATCTCGGTACGCCGTTCAATATCGGCGACGGAGAAAGCCGGGACCTGCCGATTCGCAAGATCTACGAACGCCTGAATCCGGTCGAATCGCGCAGCGACATGATGCAGGCAGCCGTCGATATGGGCACAACCCCGATGCCATCGACTGCAATCTATACGGAGGGTGACGGGTTTGTGCCATGGCAATTCTGCATGGACGAAGTCGACGAGGTAACGGAGAACCTGCGCGTTGCGGGCAGCCACACCGGCCTTCCGTTCAATCTCCCGGCGCTGTACGCAATCGCGGATCGACTCGCGCAACCGGAAGACGACTGGCGGCCGTTTTCAGTCAATGGCCTCGGCCACTGCCTGTATGGCGTAGCACCCGCCCGCGACGCCTGATCCGACAGTGGCATTCACGCACCTGCTGTCAGCCGGCACGATCGGCAATCTCGAGGTCAGGAATCGCATCATGCTGTCCCCGATGGGATCGATGTATGCGGACGAGGACGGCTCCTGCGGCGAGCGCATTGCCGACTATTATGCAGCCCGGGCGAAAGGCGGCGCCGGCATGCTCATTTTCGAGACCAGCGCTATCGGCTGGCCGCACGGCGCAACGATGCCGCACATGGCCGGGTTTTCGGAAAACCGGTTCATTCCCGGGCTCGCGAATCTCGTTGCACGTGTGCAGGAACACGGCGCGAAAATCGCCGCACAGCTCAACCACGGCGGCAAGACTTCTACCGAGGATACCGCTCACGGTCGGCCGGTGTTCGTGCCCAGCATTCCGAAGAAGCCGGAAGGTGACCTGTTCGCTGCGCTCACTCAGGAGGAAATAGCGTCGTTCATCTCGGCGGCAGGACCCGACGGTAAGGGCCCGCGCTACCACGTGATGACCAAACAGGATATTGACGATGTCGTGCGGAGTTTCGCAGACGCAGCTCGCCGAAGTGTCGAAGCCGGCTTTGACGCCATCGAGATTCACGGCGGACACAGCTACCTGATCGCGAATTTCCTGTCGCCGTTCGTCAACGAACGCGAAGACGAGTACGGCGGCAGCGCCGAAAATCGCGCCCGATTCCTGCTCGAAGTCATCGGTGCCATTCGCGCTGCGGTGGGCGATGCGTTTCCAATCATGCTGCGCATCGATGGCCACGAGTATCGCCTGCCCGGCGGCATCACGATCGACGATGCCGTTCAGACCGCAAAGCTCGCCGAGGCCGCCAGCGTCGACGCAATCGACGTGAGCGCCTACGGTAACGGCCTGTCCGGCATCGCGTTCACGGAGGCACCACTCGTTCACGAGCCCGGCGGTCTGCTGCCGTTTGCGCACGCGGTCAAGGCAGCCGTTCGGATACCCGTCATCGGCGTCGGCCGGGTCGAACCGGACGTGGCTGATCGCGAGATTGCGGCCGGCCGCATCGACTTCGTCGCCATGGGCCGCAAGCTGCTCGCCGACCCTGACCTGCCGAACAAGCTCGCAGCCGGTGACGTCAAAAGCGTTCGCCCGTGCATTTACTGCTACGTCTGCGTCAGCAAGATTTTCATGAGCTCGCCTATGGTCTGCGCGGTCAATCCGGGTACCGGCCGCGAACGCGTGCTGGAGAACTTCGCGCCGACCGATTCGCCGAAGCGCATCGTGGTCGTTGGCGGCGGTCCTGGCGGGATGGAAGCGGCACGCGTCCTGGCGCTCCGCGGTCATGCCGTGACCCTCGTTGAAAGAGATCGGGTTCTCGGCGGCACGGCGCGCATCGCAGCTTTGCCGTATGCGCCGAATGGCGGACTCGTAAACTGGCTGACCGATGCCGTATCGCGACTTCCGATCGATGTCCGCCTGTCGACCAACGCAACGGTCGAAGCCATTCGCGAGCTTCAGCCGGATCGCGTGATCGTGGCAACCGGTGCGTCGCGCCAGGCGCCGGACATACCGGGCTGCGAACTCGATCACGTATTCGATGGCGACCGGCTGCGCGGCGTGTTGTTCGGTGAAGGCGACGCCGCTCGCGGGCTGTCGCTCTTGCAGCGGGTTCTGGTCGGAACAGGCAGGCTCGTCGGCATCACGCGGAGTACGTCGCTGCTGCGTACAATGAGCAAGGTTTACATGCCGCTCGGGCGGCGCGTCGTGCTGATTGGCGGCGGACTCGTGGGCCTCGAGCTCGCCGAATTCCTCGTCGAGCGCGGCCGCACGGTCACAGTTCTCGAGAGTTCGGCGAGCCTCGGTGCTGAGCTCGCAATAGTGCGGCGTGCACGCGTCCTGCATATGCTTCGCAAGGCGGGCGTACTCATGGTTACGGGTGTTACGGTGCGCGAGATCGCGGCCGATGCCGTCACATACACGGCAGGCGAAGAATCGACGTCGATCGCGGCAAATGCCGTCATCATTGCGAGCGGCGCTCGTCCCGATAACCGGCTTGTTGGCGAACTCGAGCAAAGTGGAATCAGCGCGACCGCGATTGGCGACTGCGCAGATGTCGGCTACATCGAGGGCGCGATGCTGAGCGCTCGGTCTCTTGCGGCGACGCTTTGATCGCTGCGGCGGTTCGTTCGGGGAAGCGCTGAACATGCGGATCCGAATCCCGTTCAATAAATGCAAGAAACAATTACACTGAGCCGATCGATACAGAGGAGCCAGACATGCAACCACTCTCGGTTACCGATGCGATCAGGACACGATCATCGGTTCGTGCTTTCACTGACCACCCGGTCGCCGAAGACGACATCCGCGAAATCCTCGCCATTGCGGCGCGCGCGCCGTCCAACGGCAACGTGCAGCCCTGGAAGATATATGTGCGAACCGGGGACGCCCTGCGGCAGGCCCTCGATGCAATCAACGACGGTCTGTACACCGACGGCAAAATGGATACGCCGGAGTTTCCGCCGTACCCGGAAAAACTCGCCGAGCCCTACCGTACACGCCGCTACGATTGCGGCGAACGCATGTACGGCGCGCTCGGTATCCCGCGCGAGGACAAGATCGCACGCATCGGGCAGGTCATGAAGAACTACCGGTTTTTTGGCGCGCCGGTCGGCATGATTCTCACGATGGACGAGCGCATGAGCTACGGCCAGGCAATGGACCTTGGCATTTTTCTCGACAACGTGATGCTGCTCGCGAAGGAGCGCGGTCTCGATTCCTGCCCGCAGGTGAGCTGGGCGCAGTGGCCGGACCGAGTCCGCGCCGCGTTCGACATCCCGGCCGAGGAAAAGATTATGGTCGGCGTCTCGCTCGGCTACGCCGCAGACGAGCCTGTCAACCATCTCGATCAACCGCGCACGACGGTCGACGAGTTTGCGACGTTCAGCGGCTTCGAGGCCGGTTAAACGATGGCTTTCAAAAACATCAACGTTTCGATAGAGGAACGAATCTGTACGGTCACGATCGACCGGCCCGAAGTGCTCAACGCCCTCGACCCCGACACGAACTTCGAGCTCGCCGAGGCGTTCGATGCGTTCGAAAACGATCCCGAGCTATGGGTCGCGATCATCACCGGCAGCGGCGACAAGGCGTTTTCCGTGGGCGGCGACATATCTGCGATGGTCGGTGCCGAGACGCACGACGACTACAGGATTCCCGATTCGGGCTATGGCGGCTTGACGAATCGACACAGCTGTTTCAAACCGGTCATCGCGGCGGTCAACGGACTCGCACTCGGCGGCGGCTTCGAAACGGCGCTGGCCTGCGACCTGATCATCGCGAGCGAAACGGCGAGCTTCGGGCTGCCCGAGCCGCTGATCGGTACCGCGGCCGTCGCCGGTGGCATGCACCGCCTGGTACGGGACATCGGGCGGAAAGCGGCAATGAAGCTGTTGCTTACGGGCGAATCGATCAATGCCGACCAGGCATTGGCGCTTGGCGTGGTAAACGATGTCGTTCCGCAGGACGACGTCATGCCCGTGGCGCGCGATTATGCAAAGAAAATACTCAAATGCGCACCGCTGGCCATTCAGGCAACGAAACAGTGCGCGCTCGAGGGCCTCGAACAGGGAAGCGTCGATGCGGCCATGCGCGCACAGAACACGGGCCGATTCGAGCTGCTGGAACGCATGATGCAAAGCGCCGACATCCGCGAAGGTCTGACGGCGTTCATGGAAAAGCGCGCACCGGTCTGGCGCGGCAGGTAGCGACCAGGCAGTCATCGTCGCCAGCCGCGGTCTGACGTCTACTGGCTGCATCGCGCAGCTTTGTCATGGAGTGCTAGACTGACGGCAACAGCAATAATAAAGCGGTATCAAAACGTTAAGGCACGATAGATGCTCAGCGAAATACTGTTTGCCGTATTAACGGCGCTACTCACGGCCGGCCTCACGATCGCCGCAGGCTGGTATCTCTATCATCGCTTCGTGAAGCAACGCCTCGTCGACTGGATTGACAGAAAGGCGGAGGAGCTGGGCGATAAACTGCGCAGCCGCGTGCGCGAAGGCGTGCACAAAGGCATCCGGGACGGTCTCTCGGACGTCGGCTCGGACGTCGTCAAGAAAACGAAACAGGGGGCCGTCAGGACCGGATTCGGAATGTTCGAGGACAGCATGAATCTCTGGTTCGGCCCCAGCCGACGAAAGCCTTCCGACAAAAAAGATGACGACCGCTGATACGGAGCGCGGATCACGACACGAAATAACACGCCTCGTGTACGCCTATGCAGAGCGAATCGACGCGGGCGACTTCGAGGGGGTTGCGCGACTCTTCGAGGACGGGCGCCTGATCGCACCCGATGGTTCGCTCCTTGCAGCAGGATACGAGCAGACGCTGGTCTTTTACCGCCGGACGGTGCGCATTTATCCGGAAACCGGTACGCCGATGACGCAGCACGTCGTGACGAACCTGCTGATCGACATCGATGAGGCAGCGCAGCGCGCAACGGCGTCGAGCTGCTTTACGGTGTTGCAGAAGTTCGGCGACTCGGCAATCGAAACGATCATAGGTGGCACCTATAGCGACCGGTTTGCATGCGACAACGGCGCATGGCAGTTTCGGCAACGCAAATCGGTGCCGCGTATCGTCGGCGATCTGTCGCAGCATCTGCTGCGTTTCGCCTGACGGAACTCGTGACGAGGTAAGTGAGCGTGGGGTTACTCGACAACAAGATCGGCATGGTAACGGGCGGCGGCAGCGGCATTGGCCGCGCAACGTGCCTCAAGTTCGCACTGGAGGGCGCGCGGGTCGTCGTCGTGGACGTTTCCGCAGACGACGGTGAGGAAACGGTGCGCCGTATTCGCGAAGCGGGCGGCGATGCCGCATTTGCGGAGGCCGACGTTGCCGACGAGGCGGCGGTCGAGGCCGCAGTGAAACTTGCGGTCGACACGTTTGGCGGACTTCACGTCGCCTCGAACAACGCTGCACTGGCCGTCGGCAGCAGCCTGTTGGCCGACGTTGCCGCCGACGATTTTCTGAAAACCTACTCCGTTACCGTCAACGGCGTGTTCTTCTGCATGAAGTACCAGATACCGGCAATGATCGGCGCGGGCGGCGGCGCAATCGTCAACATCGGCTCGCGTGCCGCCGATCAGCCAAATCTGATGATGTCGGCCTACGATTCCGCGAAAGCAGCCGTAAACGGGCTGACACGATCGGCCGCGAAGGAGTATGCGCCCCAGGGCATCCGCGTGAACTGCGTCAATCCCGGCGTGATCCGCACTGAAGGTGTCGAGCGTTATCTCGCAACCAACCCGAAACACGAGCCCCGTTTCGTGCGCGGAATCGCGATGCAGCGACTGGGCACACCGGACGAGCTGGCTGAAGCTGTGACGTGGCTTTGCTCGGACCGGGCGTCCTACGTTACCGGACATTCGCTGAACGTAGATGGCGGCATGCTGAGCTGAGTGCCGCCGCATGGAAAAATCTGCAGATGCCGGACGTACAGTCGTCATTCAATAAAAACGGCGTGACGAATCCGCATTTCAGCCAGGCGCAGACCGCGGACACGCGGCTGGGTCGGGCGCTCGGCAACATCGCAGATACTCACCCCGGGAAGTCCGGGTTTCTTCTCGTTCCGGATGGCGTCGATGCTCTTGCGATCCGGCTGCTGCTGGCGGATCGGGCCGAGCGGAGCATCGACACGCAGTATTACGAGATCGAAAACGATCTTGCGGGCCGGCTGTTTATCGAAGCGCTGCTGCGCGCAGCGGACCGCGGCGTCCGTATACGCCTGCTGCTAGACGACTATCGGACGAAGGGTCACGACGCCGGCCTGGCTGCGCTGCGCGCCCACCCGAATTTTGAAATGCGCATCTACAACCCGTTCGAGCGGCGCTCGGCAAGGTTCGTCGACGTCGCGCTCAATTTTGCGCGCATCAATCGGCGCATGCACAACAAGTCGTTTACTGTCGACAACCAGTTCTCTGTGATCGGCGGTCGCAACATCGGCGATCACTATTTCAGCGTCGGCGAAAACGTCAATTTTGCTGACCTCGATGTGGTCTGCATCGGACCGATCGTCGACGACATATCGAACATGTTCGACGAATACTGGAACAGCTTTGCCGCTCAACCGCTTGAAGACGTCGCAAGCTACATACGACTGTCCAGAACGCCAATATCGAAGGTCATCGAACGCATTGCCCGATCCAGAGCCGAGGCCGTCAACTCACGCTACGCTGAAGCAATCGACGATTCGATGCTCGACAAGCTCGAGCGCGGCTTCAGTGACTTCATCTGGGCACCCTGCCAGATCGCTTATGACCTTCCCGAAAAGACGCAGAAACGAACCGCGAACGACGCGGCCCTGATCCGGAGACTGCTGGTGGGCGCATTCGACAATGCGGAAAGTGAAGTCGTTCTTATATCTCCGTATTTCGTTCCGAGGCTCTCGGGCATCCGCCGCTTCCGCGAGCTCCGGGCGCGCGACGTTTCTGTCACCATCGTCACGAATTCGCTGGCGTCGAACAACCAGATCTACGCACACGGCGGCTACGCGCCGGTCCGCAAGCCGCTCCTCAAGATGGGTATCACGCTTTATGAATTGCGGGCAAACGCAAACGTCGTCGGTGAAAAGCACGGTCGCGAACATGCCACGCTCGCGACGCTGCACACGAAAGCATTTTCGATCGATCGCAAGAAGTTGTTTGTCGGCTCGTTCAACTTCGATCCCCGGTCCGCAAACATCAACACTGAAATGGGCGTGTTCATCGAATCCCCCGAGCTCGCCGACGCCTTCGTTCGGGGTACGCAGAAACACGTGCCACGGTATGCATTCGAGGTGTTTCTGACCGGCAGCGGCGCGATTCGCTGGCGGGCCCGCGGCGACCAAAGCGACAAGGTATACGATCGTGAGCCGCTTGCCGGGTTCTGGCACCGCGCGGCCGGTACCGCCGCTAGGCTGTTGCCGATCCGCGGCCAGGTCTAGCAGCGGCTTAACATGCCTCAGCCCGCGCCCCAGGCATATTCGGAAGCAGGCAAGACGTCGATCGTCGCGACGTCGACGAATCGCCGGCTGCTCTCCCACATGCGCCGGCGATGTCGCTCCAGCTTGTCGTCATCACCGACCGCATCGTAGAAGGCATGTTGTGACGTCATCGCAGCGTCCGGAAATCCCTCCTCGACGATCGCTGCGCAGTCGGGTGCGTTCTCGGTGAGCGCGATCGCAACCAGATTCTGGCGATAGACGAACGTGGTCTGGGTCTCGATTGCAACGTTCGTGTGCTCGTCTCGCCAGATCGAAAACCATTCACGTCTGTCGACGTCGCCAGGGATTCGAAGAAACGCGACCTGCAGCATTCCGGGTGAACGCTGTCCGTCCGCGGTGACGGTCGGGCAGGACAGCGGCACGGACTCCGTGACGAGGTAGCCGGCAACGCCGCCGCCGAAATCAGACAGCAAAGCCTCGATTTCCCGATGCCGATTGGCGGTGTTCGCCCAGGCCGTGACGACAGCATCGATGGCTGGCTCGCGGTTGCTGATTCTTAACGCCTCCGCATCTGCGACATCCGCGTCGTTGACGGCGATCGTGAATTTGCTTGCGCCGAGGCGCTGAAGCTCGGGCGGTAGTTCATTGACGAGTCCGGAGGCGAAGCTTTCGGCATCTGCGTACTCCTCGCGCGACAGCGTGTAGATGACTTTTTCCAACGCCGGCCTGCGTTCGGTGTCAGTAACCGCTGAGCCGCGCATATCGCCGCCGGTGATATGCGCTGAGCCCGTACGTGTTCCGCAATACTCTGGCCCGCTTGAAAAACAGCCCGATGTCCAGGTCGTCGGTCAAACCGATGCCGCCGTGCATCTGGATTGCCTCGTTCGTGACCAGCTGTGCCGTGTCGTTCGCCAGCGCCTTCGCGTGACTCGCGGCCAGCGGCAGATCCTTCCTGTCGCAGTCGACCGCATCGAGGGCATCGAGGATGACCGATTTCAGGAGCTCCAGCTGCGCGAATGCGTGCGCCGCGCGGTGCTGCAGCGCCTGGAACGAACCAATCGCGCGACCGAACTGCTCGCGATCTTTCAGGTACTGCACGGTTCTCTCGAACGTCTCGAGCGCGATACCGAAAAGCTCGCACGCAGCGATTACGGTAGCGATGTCGATGACCTTGGCGATGATCCGGTCGGCACTTTCGCCGTCGGCCAGGACCGAATCGTCGCCGACGCTGACATCGCGAAAGTCCACGTTCGCGTAATCTCGGCTGTCCATCAGCCTGACCGGTGTCCGCATTACACCCGCTGCGCCGGCAGCGACCAGCAACAGTGCGAGATGGCCGTCCGAGTTTCGCGCGGTCGTGACAAAATGATCCGCGTGGTTGCCCTCGGCAACA
>JBFHXQ010000004.1:0-26166 GCA_041598895.1 Woeseiaceae bacterium
GCCGTCGATGCTCGAATCGTAGTCGTAATCCGAATTGGCGCCCTGGAGCAGGTCGATAGGTCCGCTTGCGGTGCCCTCGGACAGCGTAAGATCGGCCATGCCGACGTAGAACCAATCCTTTTGCTTGAATTCGAGATCGCGCAGATACAGCTCGCCGCTGCCTTCCTTGTCGAGAACCGCGACCTCGACCGTGTGCGCACCTTCCGGCAGGATTTCCTCGGTCAGGAAGCTGCCGCTCGCATCGACGGGGATCGGGCGTCCCGCGACCCAGACTTCCTGCTCCGGCGTCACGCTGCCACGAACGCTAACGGTTCCGCTGCCCAGGCCGATATTGTGGACGCCCAGCAGGTTCTCCCCGTACCCGGAGAACAACTGCGGCTCGGGGTCGGCCGGTGCCGATTCGGCATTCCTGTTCGCGACGTCCTCGTAGACGACCCACAGCGACCGCGGCCGGGTCTCGTCGAAATTACCGTCCTTACCGTAAGCCCGCAGCACGTACACGAGTTCGTCGACAGGGCCGTTGAATGTCGCGATCGGGGGTGGCCATTTCGCAATGCCTTCGAGGTCGATGTCGACCACATCGAGGGGCTTCGACTCCAGCGATTGCCCCGGCCTGAACAGCCGAATTTCGGCGCGATCGATGAAGTGTGAATAGTTCGTATACATACGGAAGTGCACGCTCGATGCCAGCACGTTGCGATCGTTGGCCCTGGCAACGCGGATGTTTGGCGGCTGTGCGCTCACGCTGAGTCGCGGCGCCGAGCGCAGATTGTCGAAACCGAACTGAACATCGACTTTCTCCATCGCCACGTCGGTGCAGCGCTGAATGTCGGACGAACTTCGTTTCGGGTCGTCGATCGGCTCACCGTCGACGGTAATGCGCATCAGGTTGAGCGCGAGCGGATTCTCGGGTTTGAGCTCCCGGGTAATGCGTGTGATATCGACGCCTTCGTAATCGTCGAGAATGGCGAGCTCGTCGTATACGGCCTCTACGGCAACGTGCGACGTATCGCCCTGAATGAAACCGGCGTTGACGACGTCAGTCGAATGCAGGTACCCGCGTCCCTCGAATTCGGTCTGTTCGGGCTCCAGATCCATGCTGTCGGCAATCAGCTCCATGGCGCGGCGGGCGCGCGAGGCCGACAGACCGATATCGTCTCCGTACACGCCCGCGGTGCGTCGCTGCAGGCGCTCATTACGGGTGTAGCCGACGAAGCGCAGCCGCGGGTTGGCCTTGCCCGCGATGTCGCCCAGAGCCCGCGCCAGGTCATCCGTGTAGCCCGGCTGCACGACCGGCTGTCCGTCCGCGAAGCTTATGTCGGCGATGCTGCCCCAGGGTGGATCGTAGACTTTCGTCACCGTTTCGGCGCCCGCGTCTTCCGGACAAAGCTGCGGCTCATCCGGCAGTTCCTGCAGCGGATCGTCGTACCAGAACTCGACCTCGACGCGCCGGTTGAGTGCCCGACCCTGCAGGGTCGCATTCGAGCCGAGCGGTTTCGTCGCGCCGCGACCGTCGCTCGCAATTACATCGCCGGGGATATTCAGCCGGTCCTGCACGGCCAGCGCGACGCGACGCGCTCGTGCCTTAGTGAGCCCGATGTGGTCGCCATAAATACGTTCGGTTCGGCCCGTGAGCGGCATAGCATCGGAAAAACCGACGAACTTGACGACGACGTTCTGCTTGTCGCCCAGGTTCACGAATGCCTGCCCGATTCGCTCGACGAATGCGTCGTCGACGTCGATCGTTTCAGCATCGTAGTAAAGCGGCGCGACGAGATTCTGTATACGGGCGCGGCGCGCATGCCCTTCGACGTAGCGCAGCTTGCAGATCGTTTCCATCCGGCAGACTTTCACGCGCTCGATCTGGTGAGGTACGAGGAATTCCTCGAGCGCAACTCGTTCGACGATCTCGTCGTACCAGACCTCGATCTCGACGCGCCTGTTCAGCGCGCGCCCGTCTTCGGTCAGGTTCGTGGCGACCGGCCGCATGTCGCCCGCCCACTCGTAGGAGATCGCCTCAGGCGGCAGGCCGAGCGCCGCCTGGAAGTGTTCCGCGACCGTGCCGGCCCGCTCGCGGCTGAGCCCCGCATTGTCACCGTATATTCTTGCGAGCGCCGGCGACAATGGCCGGTTATCCGCGTGGCCGACGAGATGCAGACGAACGTTGGCCCGATCGCGCATGCGCTCGAGGATCGATCCGAGCGATTCGACCGTGGCCTCGGGAATCTGCGCCACGCCGGATTCGAAACGAATGGGCGCCACGAGATTGGAAAGCTTCACCGTCTCGAGCCCGTCGGTCAGCGTCTCGCGTGTTTCCAGAGAATCGCCCTCATCGGCCGCGATACGCTCCGGATCCTGCACCCACTGCCGGAACGGATCGCCCGTTCCGAGATGGCGTTCTACCGCCTCGCCGATCGGGGATTCGTCGACGTCGTTTGCATACACCGGCATCGCAACGAAGGCCACGGACAGGAGCAGGAGCCGGCTCGGCGTGCAAATGGAGTTCATCGGTCCGTCCCCCTCGGCTTTTCCGGAGGTCCGCCCAGCCGCCAGTGAATCTCCGGCTCGATGACGAGGTCATAGCAGCATTCGAGATCCTGCCAAGCCGTCATGATCAACTCTTTCATCACATCGAGACGATGCTCGACCAGCGCTTCGGACTCGATGTCGGCAACGTACGACAGGCGCAGTACGGCCGGCGCCTTTTGCAGCTCGTCGAGCAGGATGGGAATCCGCGAGCGCCACTGCTGGCGCATCTCGACCGAGTTCGGCTCGAACACCGGGTCCGCGATATCGAGACCTACGACACGGTAGATCGATGCACCGAAATTGATGCGCAGGGCTTTACCGCGGGTTGCGCGCTGGACCTGCACCGGCCGGGTCGAAACCCGGAAGCCGCTCGGCAGGGTGCGATCGTCGAGCTTGATGACGAAGTTGCTGCCCCGGCTTTCGTTCGGCACGGCCGCGCAGGTCAGATGATAGCGGCCGTGTGAGTCCGTCGTTGCTGCAAGGCCACGAGCCGTGACGACGCGCACGCCAGCCAGGCCAGCCTCACCCGTATCCTGGTAACCGTTGCGATTTGCATCATCGAAAACCTTGCCCGTCACGTCGGTGCAGTCGAACGTCGGATCGGGGACGATGCGCACCGTCGCCTCCGCCTCGGCGGACATCGCATTACCCGTGAGGGCATGCACGGCCTGTGCGCGATTGACAAATTCGCCCTCGGTCACGCCAGCACCGACCGCGAGCAGCAGCTTGATCGTGTGCCGGCCGTCCGTCGCCAGCGAAAGACTCGACCAGATCAGCTCGCGACCGACGACAGCGGGCTCCGTCGCGACGTCGTCGAACCGGGCTGACCCCTCGACGTAGCGGAAGCCGGCCGGGAAACGATCGACGATATTGACGTCCTGCAGGTCGACGCCGAACGAGTTACTGACGGTTATGACGTACGGCACCATCTGGCCGCGCGTCACGTTCAGCATCGGCGTCGTCTTCGTCACCGCAACCGCGCCGCCCAGCCGGGGGTCGAGCGGAATATGGTTGTTGAACAGCTGGCTCGAACCGGGTATTCCGCTGTTGTCCAGTCGCAGGAACGAATGGTATTCCGTCGCCGGGCTCCTGGCGGGCACCGACGGCAGCGGCGCGAACTCCGACGCCTGCGCCTCGCAGTGCTGTGCGGTCCCGGGTACCGCATCGCTGGTGGAACCGGCGCATGCGGGCACATCGAACGGCTGCGTGGTTGGGTCGGATGTGGGCGGTATCAGCTCGGAAACGCCGGGCACGTACCCGCTGTTCGGTGCCTGGACCTGGATATGATAGTTCAGGCCGCTCGGGCACGCCGGATCGGAAAAGTTGATGTCGAACTTGTAGTAGCCGTTCGCGACCGTGACCTGTGCCTGGTGATTCGGATCATCGAAGCAGACCGACGGCAGCGGCGCGCCGTTGCGAACGTCGACGAGCGTTACGATCGCGCCGGCAATCGGCCTGCGCGAAACGGAATCATAAATCACGCCGTTCGGATCGATCGGCATGTTCAGGTCGAGCAGGTTGCTGCCGGCCTGAACCTCGATGTCGTCGATACGCTGCGGCCCGTCCGTGAAATCCGAATCCGTGTCCCCGAGCATTGCTGTCCTGCTGCCGGAACCCGGCGCGCTGAAGCGGAGAGAGTAGCGCTGCTCTGTTGCGTAGTTCGGCACCACGCCGCTGAAGAGATAGTAACCGTCCGCGTCGGTCAGCTGTGTGCGCACCGGATGATCGTCGAGCAGCAGTTCAGCCGTCCACCCCTCCAGCGGCCGTTCGATACCATCGGGCGAATCGTCGTGGTCGGCATCGTGCCAGACGTGCCCGCTCAGCATGCCGGCATCCGGCATCGCTCCGACGTCGATGGAAACGCTGGCATCGAGCCACTGCGGCGGATCGTTCCAGGTCACGCGACCGGTGTTCGTTATCGTCGTACCTTCGGCGAGATTCGGATTGATGATGGCCCTGAAGCGCAGCACCGCGGTTGCATCGGGCGGCAGCGGTCCGTATTCCGCGAAATAGTCTGCGGTGATCAGGGTACCGGCGACGCTGACGCCGTTCGCCTGACCGTTGAGCGTTGCGCTCTGGTCAACGTAGGTCAGATACCCGGGGTTGTTCGCATCGAGGTCGTCCGTGATAACTGTGTAGTACGCCGGCACGGAACCGACGTTTCTGACCGTGACGACGTATTCCAGCGTGGCGCCGGCGATCGCCGGACCGCCGTCGACGACCGAGACTTCCTTGATAATTGCAAGCTGCTGCACGTCGCCGACGACGACGACGGTCGGCTCCGGCCCGGTCGCCGGATTGCCGTCGCCGTCCGTCAACAGGTTCGGCACCTCGGCGCTGTACACCACGGCCTGGTTCGTGATCAGCGTGCCCGGCAGCACGTCGGCATCGACCAGCAGGTCGAACTGCACGAGCGCGGATTCGCCTGCCGACAATGTTCCTTCGCCGGCGCCGGGAAGCGGCGGAGTCAGATCCGCGGAGCTGACCGGAATGCCGTCGATGAGCGGAAATACGCCGCCGTCCGGCTGTCCGACCGGGTTACCGTTCAGCGTGAGCGAGTCGGCAACATAGGTCGTATTCGCGGGCACGACGTCCGTCAGATCGACGGCCGTCGCAGGTACGCGGCCGTTGTTGTAGATCGCAATCGAATAGCGCAGCGTGTCGCCCGGATCGACGACGCCCGGCGAGCCGAGGTCCACCTCCAGCGCCGCAGACTTCGGCGCGAACAGCAGCGGGAAGTTACCGACGACGTCGCGGGTCGGATCATCGGCGATCGGCGTGCGGGGATCGTCGGATGGCTGGTCCCCAATGCCCTGATCGGCCGCGCTCACGAACGCCTGGTTGGAGATTACGGTCCCGTCGGGTACGTCCGGGTAGACGACGACGTCGAACACGATCGTTGCCGTATTGTCCGGCACGCCGGCATTCATTGCGCCCGGCGTCGCGTCCTGCGGCGCGTTGATCAGGATGCCGTCGATGAGCGGCGAGCCGCCGCCGTTCGCGTCCGCAACCAGATCGCCGTTCAGCGTCGTGCTGCCGGACACGTAGGTCGTATTTCCGGGCACCTGGTCGACCAGGTCCACACCGGTCGCATTGTCGGTGCCGACGTTCTGTACCGTGATCGTATAGCGCAGCGTCTCGCCCGCAAGCAGCACGTTCGGGTCGCCCGTCATGTAAGACGAGATTTTCTCGATGCGAAAGTCCGGCGCCGATTCGATCGTAATTTGCGTCGGATCTTCGTCGCCCGCGACGTTCGGGTCGGCCGCACCGTTGACGTTGGGATCGTCACTCTGCGCGATCTGATTTCCATCGTAGTACAGCCGCGACTGGTTGTAGACTAACGTGCCGTTGGCGATGACCGGCGCGAGCGTGACCTCGAACTCGATGAGCAGGCTCTCGCCCAGCCCGCCGATGCTGAGGCCCTGCACGTCGAGCAGCCCGGTTCCTGCGGCACCGCCGTTCGCATCGCTTGCGCTGCCGTCGGCGCCCGGCGGCAGCGTGACGACCGTCAGCGTGCCCGGCTGAAACGCGGGTATCGCATTGAGCCGATCCAGATCGTCGCTCAGGCTGAATTCAGGAACCGGGGTATCGCTCGCGTTCTCGATCCTCAAGCTGTAGCGCAGCGTGTCACCCGGCGTTGCTATGCTTGCCGGGTCCGTGCCCTGCGTAACGTTGGCCACGGTCTTCTCGAAGACCAGTATCGGCGTGAACTCTACAACCGTGTGTGCATCTTCATGGTCCAGCACGCCCACCGTTCCGTCGGTAACGGCGCGCGAGTAGGTGCGCGCATAGCTCGCATTTGCGGCATCCGACACGTCGAGGCTGAACCATTCGGTTGCGCCGGCAATGTTGGTCAGCACCGCATCGCGCTGCGTATCCGCGTCGAAGGACGCTTCGTAGGTGATGATGAGTCTCTGGTCCGGACCGATCGCCGCGCCAGGCGCCAACATCTGCGCCGTGAACGTGCACGCCGGGTCGCCGCTGAACGTAATCGCGAAGTCCGTGCCGTCGACCAGCGGCTGCCCGACCGGCGTCGTGCCATCCGCCTCGTAGAGCTGCGCAGTGACGGCGGCCGGTGCCGCATCGCACATGCCGCCGTCCGCCTGGTTCGGCAGAATGTCAGTCAGATAAACGCCATACGCTGGCGACCCACCGACGTTGTGGACATCGAGCGAAAACGTGCCGGGTCCGGCACCGAAACGCATCGTCAGCGGCCCGCCTTTCTCGAGCGTCAGCTCGGGCTCGACGATGGTCATCGGCGGCGTCGTACCCAACTCGCCTGGGCGAACGCTCGTGTCGTCACCGTCACGCAGGTTGTACGTGTACGCAGCCGTATTGGTGAACGCAAGCCCGGCCACATTCGTCACCGAATCGACGAGCCGCACCGTGATGTCCAGCACGGCCTGCTCGCCGATCGGAATGTCGATGCCGTTGACCGGATCCCCGATGACGAGATCCGTTGCGGTGCCGGCGTTCGTCGGTGTCCAGGCGCCCGTGCCGGTTACTTTCGAGACGCTGACGAATTCCAGGTCTGCGGCGGATGCCGTGAGGTCGTCCAGGATCTGCACGTCGTAAAGCGGCGAACGGTGCGGTACCGACGGAATCGTTACCCGATAGCTGAACTCCTCGCCGATCGTCGCGGTCGCCTGCGTATTCGCTTTGACCAGCGCGGTGGGTGGCTCGCCTTCGATGAGGACGCGCGTGGGGTCCTCGTCGCCGTCGATGTCGGGGCTCGCCTGACCGTTGACGAATGGGTCGTCGCTGTCCGCGAGCTTCACGCCGCGGATGAGCTCCGCCTGGTTGGTCACATAGATGCCGTCGGGCAAATTCGGATCGAGCGTGATATCGAACTGGATCCGGACCTCGCTCGCCGCCGGCAGGTCCAGACCGCGGACGTCCAGGATGCCGGCGCCGTTCGTGCCGCCCGAAGGATCCGTATTGCTGGTGTCGGCTCCCGGCGGGATCGTTCCCGGGACCAGCGCGAGCGTGCCGGGCACAAAGACGGGCTGCGCATTCATCGCCCCGAGGTCGTCGTAGAACGTGAAATCCGCGAGCGCTCCGTCGGTGGTCTGCAAACGCAGCGTGTAGCGCAGGACGTCGCCCGGCGCGGCCTTGTCGGCGGGATTCATGCCGCTCGTGAGGTTTTCTACCGTCTTCTCGAAGAAGTAGCCCCGCAGCGCGACGGTCGTCGTATGTGCGTCTTCGTGATCGAGGACGCCGACCGTGCCGTCGGTGACCGTGCGTGTGTAGCTTTGCCGATCGGGATTACCGCTGCCGTCGTTGAACCACCGTGTGACACCCGCGACGTTCGTCAGCATCGCGCCGTCCCGACTGTCGGCATCAAGTCGGGTGCGGTAGGTGACGATCAGGCGCTCGCCGGGTCCGATCGATGCTGCGGACGTCTGCATGTTGAGTGACAGTTCGCAGCTCGGCGCGCCGGAGTACGCCAACGAGTAGTCGACGCCCTCGATCAGCGGGCCTTTGCCCGGAACCGGCGTCGCGCCGTCCGCCGCAAAAACCTGCGCACTCAGGATTTCCGGCGTCGTGTCGCACATGCCGCCGGTCGCGTCATCCGGCAGGCGATCGACGAGCGTGATGTCCCACGCGTCGCTCAAACCGGTATTCTGCACGTCGATGCCGTACTCGCCCCATTCGCCGAGATTCAGCGTTCGGCCGATCGTCGCCGGACCGGTCTTCGTCACGACGAGCTGCGGCGCGGCGATCGTCATCGGCGGCGTCACGCCCCATTCGCCCGGCAGCGGCTCGTAGAAAACGCCGTCGATCAGGCGCCCGAAATCCCACTTGGCGGTATTGACGAACTGCGTGCCGGGAAGATTCGCGGGCGAATCCTCGAGCACGACCGTCAGCTCGATCACGAACTGCCGGCCCGCGGGAACGATCGGGAAGTTGTCGAACGTCAGCGCGCCACCGACGTTCGAAAACGTGTGCGAAATCGGGTCGCCGGTATCCTTCCAGTACGCGTCATAGCCGACGAAAGTCAGGTCGGCGCCGGTTGCGTTGAGATCATCCCAGATCGTGATGCCGTGCAGGTCATTGACCGAACCGGACGTATTGATCACGGTGTCGGTGCCTGGATCGAACAGCACAGGGCTGGTCAGCGTGTAGGTAAACGGCACGCCGATCGCGGCCGTCGTTTGGCCGGCAGGATTGCGCTTGTCGATTTTCTCGACCGGGATCAGCAGGTTCTGGCAGTTCTGCTTGATCTTGCTCGACGAGCCGTTCGTGAACCAGATCTTGTGTTCGAGAACGCTGTTACACGACATGTTGCCCGTGTGTACGACGTTGTCGAAGATAATCAGCCAGCGCTCGTTGGTCTGACCCGGCTGTGTGAAGAAGCTGAAATTCGTGCCGAGTGGATTGCTGGCGGGATAGTTCCGAACCGTGCAATTGCGATCGATCTGCAGCTGCGAAGGTGCTATATCGCCGGCGAAACCGTCGAGCGTACCGTTCGTATAGTCGGAGCAGTCCTGCGCATTCGCTGCAAATGCGCAGCAGAGGAGCGACACGAGGCTGAACACCCGCGCAGCAAACCTGCGGCCACCTGCAGTTCTGCTGATCGATACCTTGCTACCGAGTCGGGCCATCGCCAGTCGCATACGTCCGTGTGCGGTCAAGTCACCAACGAGGACGGCCCAAAAAGTGAGCGATCGTCGAGCGGTCCCGCTGCCATGGAGCTGCACGCTCTTTAGGCCGGTGACTTTGCGTCGCCACCTTTCGGTGGCTTTGCCTTTTTCAATCGAAACGCGACTATCGCCCATGAAGTGCGGCACAAAACTTGAACCGCATCACATGTTTTGCACAATGTTTGAAAAACCCGACACCGCGGCTGGAGGCCGCGTTATCACTGGCCTCTGGCAGTCGCGGCGGGCGCCCCATGGGGGAAATTTCCGGTCTTATGTCAGCCTGTGCGGCCGTGCAAGGCGGCATCAGGATTATGTTCGATTCACCGGCGTGTCAGGCGGCGGGGAGGAAATCGATCGGATAGATGATCGTAACGGCGACGATGTCTTCCTTGGCGCCGAAATCGAATGTCCGTACGCGATCGACGACCTGTTGCGCCAGCATCGGCGCGTTCATGTCCGAAGACTGGAGCTGGCACAGGGATACCGAACCGTCAGGCTCGATCGTTAGCCTCAGCACGAGCTGACCCCGCAGCGTCGGATCCTTGCGCAGCTCTCGATTGTAGAGCCGGTAGAGCGCAGCCTTGTAGCGATCGAAGACGATCTGAATCTCTTCGTCGGTTCGGCCCGCCGGAGCGCCCCCGCTCAGCGGCCGATCGGGTCCTTCGGCGCCGCCGATCGTGCTCGCAACCCGGCTTACCTCGACACCGGCAATCCCGCCGCCGCCACCGCCGCCGACGTCACGGCTGATGTCGGCAAGGTTTATGCCGCCACTCGATCCCGGGGCGGTCGTCGTCACCATCATCCGCTGCGGCCGGCCAACGGCATTCTCGCCGGCGCTCGTGACTCTTGCCTGCGAGCCGAGCTGGGCCGTCGGACCCAGACTGGCCCGACCTGCGAAGCGCTCACGAAATGCGAGTATGCCCTTGGATTTGACCTGCTCACGCGTATCCGGCTGGGGTACCTCGGCAACGACCGGTGCCTCTCTCGCCTGCGGCACCGGCTCCGGAGGCTGTTCCTTGACGAGTTCGGGTTCCGGTTCCGGCAGCTTTTCCGGAATGGCCGGCTGCTGCACGGGCGGCGGCGGTCTGCGTTCCTGGCGGACGAGCTTGGCGACTCGCTCGGGCAATTCGATGACCCGTTCGCGTTCCACGACGGGCAGGGCGATCGTACCGACGAAAAACACCATCGCGATCGACGCGGCAAAAGACGAGCCGAGCGACTTCCGAAAACGCTGGTCCTCCTCGCAGCCCCTGGTCCAGGGCATGACCTGGGCGCGATACGGCAGCGGATCCGGCTCCCGCTCGATGAGCCATTCGTTCCTGCGGCTTTCTTCCCTGGCGATCGCATCTTTCAGGGTGTAGTGAAGATCATCCAGGCGGGTATTCTGATCGCCAATGCCGTCGACAATCGCCTCGCGGCGAGCTTCGACACGGGCGATATCGGCTCTGAATTCCTCGATTTTCTGACGCGCAAAGCGCAAGCGCTCCTCGCGCACATCGGCACTGACGGTCTCGTCCCAGAACAGCGGACTGGCACCGAGCTCGTCGAGCTCCTCGAGACCGCGACAGACCTGCGACAGCACATCGTACTGATGATTTTTTGCAATCAGCGCTTCGAGTTCCGTCTCGACGGAATTCAGGTCGTCCTCGAGATCGCTCAGGGCGCGCTCGGACTGTTCGACCTGGTCCTGAATGGACCGCTGTTCTTCCGATAAATCCGAACTCACGCTGCCACCCTCTTCCATGTGGTGTTAGTTCGCTGCTACCTGCTCGGCCTTCTGTATGACCGCGAGCGAGACGTTTTCGTAACCCTCGCCGGTGCATCTCGACATGATCTTCCTGATCACGAGGAAAGGTACCGTCTTGTCGGCGAGGATCGTGACCTCCTGATTGCGCGCAGCAGCCAGGGTATTCGGTCCGATGATGTTCTCCTCAATTTGCGCCAGGCGCGCCGCGATTGGATCGAGACTGGCCTCGGCCCCTTCCAGTATGTCCTCGACTCGAGCGACGAATTTGCCCTGAACAAGGACGTCTTCCGGGCTGACGGAAATCACGACGGTTTCGCGCGGCTTTACCTCGACCTGTGATTCGGGCAGCACGACGTCCTTGGGCGCTTCGACGAGTTCGACGGATCCGGAATTGACGAGCAGGAAGAAAACCAGAATCGTGAATACATCCATCAATGACGTCAGATTCATTTTCGTGATCTTGACGCGGTTGCGCGACATGCGCTTGATGCGGCGCGAATTCCTCACGGCGCGTCTCCGACGGAAATTTCGGTGAACAATGCAACCAGTTCGTACTGTTCGTCGTTGTCTTCTACGGGTACTTCCACGCTCCGCACGATATCCATTACCTGGATCAGGTAATCATAGGGAATCCGTGCCTCCATCAGAACCGACGCCGCCTCATGGTCCGGATACTCGTTCTTCAGCTCGACCATGAACTCGGACAGCTTGTCGAGATCGTAGTCGTCGTCCTTTTTCGGAATCGAGGCAATAACGACTTTGCCGTTCGTTATTTCGATACCCGGCTCGCGGACGATCACCTCGACCTGAAACCCCTCCTCGGTGGTGGCCGGTCCACTCGCCGTGCTGGGCAGATTCAACTCGACGATCGTCAGCCGCGAGAATACCGCGGTAATCAGCAGAAACGGGACGAGCACCACCATGAGGTTGAGGAACGTAGTTACGTCGAGTTCGTGCGCGTCCTTGGTCCGACGCTTGTAGTGATGCCGTCTGGCCATGTCGGCTAGGCTGCGATAGCCAGCTTCGCACGCCGGGAGAACACATTGAGCGCCTTGACGGTCGCCATCTCGAGACTATCGACGATCTCGCCGGTTTTGCTCGTCAGCACCGCATGCGTGATGAGCAGCGGGATCGCGACCATGAGTCCGAACGCGGTCGTGTTCATGGCAACGGAAATGCTGGCGGACAGCAGATCTGCCTTCTCGGCGGGGTTCGCATTGGCAACTGCCGTGAACGCCGAGATCAGGCCCATGATCGTGCCAAGCAGCCCGAGCAGCGTCGCGATGCTCGACGCCAGCGCAACGTAGGGCGTGCGCTTTTCGAGCCGCGGCACGATTTCCATCATGCTCTCTTCCATCGCGATCTCGATGTCCTCGCGGCGTCGTACCGCGCCCTGTAAGGACAGTCCCATGTTGAGGACCTGTGAGATCGTGGACTCATCGCGTCCGGTCAGTTCGCGGGCTCGATCGAACTCGCCGTTGGAAAGCAGTGGCTGGACCTTGTCCCAAACCACCTGATTCTTGTTTCTCACCATCGTCAGCGTAACGTAGCGTTCGACTGCAATCGCAACGCCGAAGGCGAACACGAGCAGTATCGGATACATGAATACGCCGCCCGAAGAGAAAAAACCTATGATCGAATAGAAGACGTCCATCACTAATTCCTCATTTGACAAAATGTCCGCGGGTTCCCTCAGGACTGGAGAGAGAATAGATCTCGGTCACGAACTTGAATGTGACGCAGCGCACGTTAAAGCGGTACGTTGGCAAAAGTGTGAAGGCAATTCTGGAATTGACCAGCAGACTGTTATTGCGGCGCTGTCGCTTCGGCATCGGCTCACTCACCGGATCGAATTTCGAAATACGCAAGCTCTCGCAGGAATACCTCCTTGTCGACCGGACGAGTCAGGTCTTCGAGCGAATCCGAAAGATTGATGTCTTCGCCGAGTTCCGACGACTTCCACGGAACGATGACGAGCGACTTCGGAGCTTCCTCATTTCCGAGTATCGACATGCCGGACATCGTTTTTGGCGTTTCGATGCCGTCGCCCTGCACCTCGCGGGTCTCCGCGTCCGCATCCAGCTCCTCGGCCGTTACGCCGACATATCCGAGAAGCAGCACAGCGGTAATCATCAACTTGCTCATCATTGTTCCTCCGCGTTGCCGGTTCGGTTGCGGATATCCTGTATCCACATCGTGACCTCGTCGTCACGAGTCACCGTCTCCATGTATGCCTCGTAATTCGACAGCGCACACTCAGGGTCCGCGAGGTAGAGATCACACAGCACCGCCAGGTTGCGCCGCGCAAAGTGGTACCCCGGATAAATCTCGAGTGCAGACTCGTAGCTTTGCCGTGCCTGTGCAAATCGGCCCGTCTTTCGATAAACGATACCGAGTTCATTGTGTGCAATTGGATGACTCGGATTCAGGTCGACGGCCTGCATCAGCTGTTGTTCCGCTGCGTCAAGATTGCCGGCGCGATGATGCGCGATGCCGAGATCGATCCTCGGCGCACTGAGCTCAGGCGCCGCGGCCGCAACGGCTTCGAGGAGCTCGACGCCCTCGGCGTGGCGGCCCTGCTCAAGCAATACGAGTGCGGCGTCGTAATCGAGCCTGACGCCGGGATCGATTCGCGCTTCTTCGACGATCGTGAATCCGACGGCCTCCTGAATCTCGATGTACGCCTCGGCCGTCGGCGCTTGCTTCGGCTTCGTCACCGCCGACGCACACGCGGTAACGAGAATCGCCGCTGCCGACATCAGCCCCGCATGAATTAAACGTCTGGCCGCGACTACCTTCATCGTACCTGACTCGATACCTGCTGCTTCACCGTGGGGGTGTCCTGATCGTCGGACACCTGCACCGCCGCAGGCGCCGCATCGACCGGATCTACCTGACCGGGCTGCATCGGTTCATCGACGGCCGGGGGTGGCGCGACGGGCATTCGGTACGCATAGGAATCGATTGAACCAATAAAGCCACCGCTGATTTCCGTTTTCGCATAGCGTCCGGGCATCAGTAATGCGAGCTGATCCAGGCTCTTCTGTACCCAGGGGTTGTAGATCCCGCTCGCAAGCAGCTCGAAATTTTCTTCGTGAACAGTAATGGCCTGCTCCTCGAACGGATACGCTTCCTCCTCGATCACGAGTTCGTAATCGACCGCCTCCGCATCGCTGAGCCCGGCCGGGCGCTCAGAATTCGATAATGCTTTGCTGAAACCGAAATAGATTTCGGCGATGTAAAACGTTGCCGCGGCCGTCACTTCCCCGACCTGGTACTCGACGAGATTCTCGAACGCAGCCAAAGCCGTATCCATTCGCAGCTGCTTTTCAGCGAGGCTTTCCTCAAACGGCTGTACGAGATCGAGCGCTGAGAAACGCTCGAAACTCTGCTCGGCCAGGACCAGCGCTGCCTTCGCAGCCAGGTACCGGCTGCGATCCGTGCGGTCCGTACCGGCGTCGCGGTCCGCGGCCACCAGCGCTTCCAGCTCCCGATGATAGCGATCGTAGTCGAGCTCGGATCTGAAGATCTCTGCGAGGCGGGCGCGGGTCTCCATCGCAATATTCAGCGGCCGCGGATAATCGTGCACGTACTGTTCGTAAACGCGGATTGCGTCCGTGATGACGCCTGCCTCGTCATAGAGTTCGGCGGCCGTCAGCACCGCCTCGCGTGCCAGTTCCGGGTCGGCAGCCTCCACGGCGATTCGTTCGTGCTCGGCTGCTGACCGCGTGGTTTGTCCGTCGACGCGATAGATATGGGCCAGCTGCTTCGTCGCTTCCGACGAGAGTTCATGCGCTGGATGACTCGTGCGAAACTCCTCCAGCACCCCGGATGCCTGCGCCCAGTCCTCGAGCTTCATCAGCGCTGCCGCCGCATCATATTCGGCCGCGCTGCGTATAGTGGAAGTCGGCGCTGCCTCTTTTATTTTGAGAAATTGATTAGCTGCTGCGCGGTAGTCTTCGGCCCGAATCGCCGCCTCGCCCTGCTTGTAAATTGCCGCCGCAAGCCCATCGACTATCGCCGGTCTTGACTCGTCGTCCTCGTCCGTCAACATCAGCACATTCGCGTAAGCATGTTCCGCCTGCTGATACTCGGCAATTTCGATTGACGAGTGCGCGAGAACGGTCCAGGCGGCGCGACGCAATGACTCCTCTGCGTCAGGGTATCGATCGATGAGCTTTTGAGCCGTTGTTATTGCTGCCGGATAATCTTCCAACTCATATAGGTCCTCGGCGGCCCTCACGAGAACGATCGACGCCTGCTCGTGATCGGGAAATGTATCCGCAAATCTCAGTGAACTGCGCACAGTCATTGCCCTTGCTTCGAGTGCGGAGTCCTCGGAGACGACCTTCAGATGCTCGCGATGGGCGTAAATCGCCGCATAGCCAGCGGCCGAAGCTTGCTCGTGTTCGGTGTACTCATACGCCGTTCGCTCGTACTCCGCGGCTGCCCCGCTGAAATCCACATTCTCGAGCAGCAGGTCGGCAAGCCGATAATTGATCCCGGGCGATTCCTCGTCGGCCGGAAACGATTGCAGGAACTGCCGGTACCAGTGCTCCGCCTGAGCGAAGCTTGCAGGCCGCTCGTCGATCAGCGTGTCGTCCTGGTACATCGCATGGTAGTGCCCTGCGAGGTCTGTCAGGTTCGTCTTGAGGAAACCCACGACCTCGGGCGAATCGTGGACATCGAAATAATTCCAGTACTCGGCGTCGAGCGCATAGTCGTCGGAAAATTCCTTTTTCGCTTCGACGACCAGCTGCGGAAATCCGGCTTCCGCGTAAATTTCGACGACCCGCATGCCGAAATGTGGCGAGACTCGGTGAAACGGATTCAGGTCTACGAACGATCGGTATACGGAAGCCGCGTCTTCGTACCGTAATTTGCCGAAGTAGAACTCGCCCAGATTGCCATATATCCGATCCGCGTAACTACGTTGCCCGTTTTTCGAGAAGTATTCGTCCAGCACCTCGGGACCGCCGAGGTTTGAGAAGCTCAGACTGATGACGCGGAACGTGTCCGCGACCCGATGTTCGTCGTTGTCTTCCCGAATTTCATCGAAGTCATAACCGACGGACAGGCGATGGTCCAGCATCGCAATGTAGTTGTGCAGCGCCTCCTCGTAGAGTTCCTGCTTGTACAGCGCCCAGCCGAGCTTGTACAAGGCCAGCTCGAAATAGGACGACGTGGAGCCGATGCTGATGATCGAACCATACGCGTCCTCGGCATCGAGATAACGTTTTCGAACGAAGAAGTATTCGCCCCGGCGAAAGTAGACCTCGTCGACGTACTTCGAATACGGGTACTCCACGATCAGGCGATCCATGACCTCCATCGCCTTATCGGGTTCGCCGATTTCGTCATAGGCGCGAGAAAGTTGATAGAGCACCTGATCGTTACGCTCGTAGCGCGGATACGTCTCCAGGATCTTCCAGTACGTCTTGATGGCTTCTGCGGGGCCCGTCGGAACTTGTGTTGCCTCGACGCCCGGCAACGCGGTGTCGATTTCGGCTTCGTTTACGAGCAGTGCATCGCGCGCGGTCGCCCGGCGCTCGAATTCCTGATCGGTCTCTGCGGCTTGCCTGGGCTCGCCTGCCCCGTTTGCCGCGCCGATTTGCGCGACCGGCGCTGCCGCTTCGGGTGCTACCATTTCGACGATCGTGTCGCCGCCGATGACGCCATACTCCCGCTCGATCTGCAGATCGGCGAGACGCCGCATAGCTTCCGGCGTCCGGGCGCCTTCCGACGTCTCGGCCAGGTAACGCCGGTAACTTTGTGCTGCCCGATCGAGACTGTCGTCGACCCAGATTTCCTCGACGTCCGCTCCCACGTTCTCGAGCTCGGCCAATGTGCCGTTGTTACTCTGAGTTGCGCAGCCGATCAGAATGGCGAGACAACTGAGCGGAAGAATAATGGCGGGCCGTTTCATTGCGAGTTATCCCGGCGCGCCTGGGCCTGCGTTGCGCGGTCGTAGCTGTCGGCCAGTGCAAAACGTGCCTTGTCGCCATAGCTTGCGAGGCGACCGCGGCGTGCTACCAATTCGTCGATCGCGACGATTTCGAGCAGCCGTCCCTGGCGCGCCATCAGCCGCTCGACCGTGTCGACCGCATTTCCGACCTTGGCTCGCAGCTGCTTAACCGGCTTATCGTAGCCATTGTAGCTGTGGGTGGCCGCTTGCCGTGAACGAACGTATTGATCGTATTGTTGCTGCGCAACCGCCATTGCTTCGTCGAGACTGCGAAGATTCTTGTCGAATCGCGTCAAGCGGTCGTGATACTCGGTCTCCAGCGTCCACGTAACGATGCCCTTCAGCCGATTGATTCGGTGCAGCAAGGACGATGCGAATGCGGATTCGGAACTTCCGAGCGCTGCCTCGAGGTGATCGAGCTGTCGGAGCAGTGCCTGCTCGTCGCGGGTTGCGAGAAACTTGGGCTGCGGTGTAGTCAGAAGGTCGTCGCGCCGCTTTACCAGCATCTTGTGTTGCTCCAGGCGCAGTCGCATTCTGGAGTCCAGCTCACGAAACTCGGCGTCAATGTCCGGCAACAGCGGCTCGTAATGGGAGCGACGAACCTCTACGATTTCCTCGAACGAGTCGAAGCTGCCCTGCCAGGCAAGCAGCTTTCTGCGCAGGTCGGCCAGGTCGAGGTAATTTTGCAGGCCCGCCTGGAAATCGTGCGATGCCAGCAATTCCATCAGGTAGTACGTCTCCGGCGTATCCGGCAGGGAACGCAGCCGCACGACCCAGTTCTTGTCTCGCCGGATTTCTTCTCGAATGAGTGCTTCAAGAAATTTGCCATCCCTGATGCTGTCGATCGACGCGTTGAGCTTGTCTACTTCGGCGCCGAAGGAATCCAGCGCTGCACCATAGGAAACGGCCGCGCGGCCGTGAACGTTGAGTTTTCCGTAAGCGTAGGGCAGCGCCAACATGGCCTCCTGCGTGGCGCTATCAGTTACCTCGCGCTCGGCAAGGATGCTCCAGGGAACGACTGCTCGTTCGAATTGGTCGAGCGACAGGTTCGCCCAGCCGGAACTCAACAGCGCCTGGTTTGAATACGGACCGTCGAGGCGCACACGGTTGAGGACCGGGATCGCGCGTTCGTAGTCGGCGGATTCCATGTAGATCGTGCCGAGCACGAGGTTGGACCTGTCACGGATGGCCAGCTCCGCCGGATCATCGGTTTTGCGTTGTCCTGCCCGATCGAGTTGCGAGAGCGCCGCATCCCGTTGCCCGCCGCGCAGATATGCTATGCCCAGATTAAACGCCGCAAAGCCGCCGTAATTCCTGGAGTCCTGCAGGTTCTTCAGTACATCGATCGATTCGGCCGGCCGACCCTGCGAGACCAGAACGTTGGCGCGCAGGAATTCGACGTCGTCACGAATCGCTTCCGGAACTCGCCCCTCGATCCGCTCGAGCGCCTGCAGCGCATCCGTCAGCTGGTTTTTCTGAAAGTGGATGCGGGCCAGCCGGTACGCCGCGTCGTTGCGGACCTCCTCGTCCACGGCACCCTCGAGCACGGCCTTGATGGCCCGGCCCGCACGATGATGCATTCGATACCGAAGCTCGAAATCGCCGAGTGAAAACTCGGCATCGTCGATGTGGTGATACAGCGTATCGAGTTCCGGTTCGTCAACGCCCCCGTGCTGCTTGACCTCCGTGTCGAGGCGCTCCAGAGCTTCGAAGAACAGGCCCTGGTGCGCATGGTACAGCGCCTCGCCGAAGTACGGATCCTTCAGCGCGTCGCCGCGGACGGGACTCGATGCCAGGCAGGCTGTTATCAGGAGCCCGATCGCTGAGAACGGTGCTCGAAGCATGAGCTACAGATCTCCGACGTGGATCCCGGTCTTGCCCAATCCAGGTCCCGCCAACGTCACGCCCAGCGCTTTGGGCTTGACGCCTTTGGCGAATGCAAAGCTGTCCGATTCGCTGAAGTCTTTGCCGTTATCGAGCTTGCCGATCATGGTGACGCGAAGCTCGTGATCGCCGGTCACGACATTCCCGGTGTAGACGCGCTGTACGCCTCCCTTGCGCAGAGCCTCCAGCTCCTGGTAACTGTAGATATGGTGCGTGGCCATCTCGCCGTCGATCTCGATCTGCACGGCGTCGAGTCTGAATGTCTCTTTTTCGCCCATGGACACGAACACGGCCAACTGCGTGCCCGTCGGGTACAAGAGACGCTCTTCCAGGATGCCGAGATCCGAAGCAATGTCGAGGACGTCGGATTTGATTTCCTGAACCTGGCCGTCCAGGCTGCGCATGTCGTCGGCGGACAGTTCCTGGGCATTGCCGGATGTGAGTGTCATCCAGGCGAACAACACCAGCGTTACCTTGCGGCTGAATCTCGACATCTCGAAAATCCTTTTTCCTCGCACTTGTCCCGTGGCGCCGCAGGCGAAGTTAAGCCCGAACGCAACTCGTAGTGTTCTGCAATTCAATTCGCAGATCTGTGAACCAGCCCTCACTTCGACACGAGTTCCGTGTCACACGCCGTCCGTGAATATGTGAAGCAGTTCACAGTGTGTCGGTACTTTCCGTGAATACTGTTCGTCCTACGACAAGGATGTTGCAGTGGACACGATCGTCTCTAGCGTCCAGGCCGCGGTGCACGATGCGCTTGTCTGGCCCGGCGTTTTTCTGGCAACCAAGCTCACCGAACTCGCGCCCGGTCTCGCATCCGCGCTCGGGGTAGAACTCGATGCGCCAACGCCGATTGCCCTGGCGCTGCTGGCTTACTGCCTGACTTCGCTCGGGGTATTCGGGTTCGTGAAGCTGCTTCGTAATGTCGTCAGGCACGTTGGCGCGCTGGTCAGGACCTTTTGGTTTCGAGCTTGCGAGAGCACAGGCGGTATCAGGACGCGGGTGATCCTGCAGTTACGTCGGCTGTTTACACGGCGCGCCGTCAGCGGCATCGAATTCACGCCGACGGTCGACTTCGATGATCTGGACATGGCCGTCTTGCGGTCGGCGTCGGCACGCGGCCCGGGCTTTGCGATTTCCGCGCCGGATCTCGCAGAAACGTTCACGCTGCGGCCCACACAAGTGCAACGCAGCCTAGACAAGCTTTGCAAGAACAAGATGCTCGAGTGTGTCATAGGTTCAACGGAGGGCTACGACAATTACCGCCTGAGCGGACTCGGTGCAGCTTTCACGGCAAGCTGCGAGCGTCAGCGTCAGTGAGTACGGTTCATTCGCGGCTGCTGTTTGGCCGACGGTGCAGCCAACACGATTAACAGCCGAGACAGTGTCGGGAGGATTTGAAGTTTTTTGAATCAAAAAATTGAATCTACGTGAGATGCCTCCTGTTGATTGAATAGACCTTAAACTTCTTCCCTGTGGGGCATTTTATTGACACAACCCCGTAGAAACCGCTGACGGTTTCGGGCGTTGTCCCCGTACCCGTGAATGTAGTAATGTCTCGGGCCACTTCGATCTGCCATCTCCGCGGTGTGTCGGAGAATGCACTAACCATCGAGTAAGCAGGACATGTTCACGATTCACCCGACAGCCCGTCTGCGGCCATCCCCGTTCTTCGACGCTGCAATGGCCGATGGGTTAACGGCGGCAAGCATATACAACCGCATGATCCTGCCGACCAGCTACGGCCATCCGGAGGAGGAATACTGGCGCATCATTGAGGGAGTGTCGATGTGGGACGTCGGCTGCCAGCGCCAGATCCAGCTGCTCGGCCCGGACGCGGGTGTGCTTGCCCAGATCCTGAGCCCGCGTGATCTGTCGAAATGCGAGGTCCGGCAGGGCAAATACGTGGCGCTCTGCAATCACAACGGTGTTTTGATCAACGATCCGATCCTTCTGAAGCTGGCGGATGACAAGTACTGGTTATCGATCGCCGACAGCGAAATCGGGCTATGGGCTCAGGCTATCGCGGCAGAACGCAAGCTCGACGTCGCTGTCAGCGAACCGGATGTCTCGCCTCTGGCTGTGCAGGGACCAAAGGGCGAGGACGTCGTCGCCTCGATGTTCGGCGACTGGGTGCGAGAGCTGAAGTATTTCTGGTTCCGTGAATCCGAGATCGAAGGAATACCGGTGGCCGTGGCGCGCTCCGGCTGGTCGAAGCAGGGTGGGTTCGAAATCTATCTGCAGGACGGCAGCAAAGGGACAGACCTCTGGAACATCGTAAAGGAAGCGGGTCGTCCATGGAAAATCGGGCCCGGCGGGCCGACAAGTCCTGAACGCATCGAGAGCGGCCTGCTATCCTGCGGCGGCGATACGGACGCGACGACGAACCCGTTCGAGGTTCGAATCGGCAAGTTCGTCGATCTGGACGTTGCAGACGACGTGATCGGCATCAAAGCACTTCGGGAAATCGCGCGAGTCGGCCCGAAACGGCACCAGCTTGGGCTGATCCTCGAAGGCGATACGCCGGCCCCGATGAAGTTTCGCTGGGACGCGATCATGCGTGATGGACGCAAAGTCGGCGACATGACGAATTGCGTCTGGTCACCGCGCCTCAAAAAGAATATCGGCTATGCACTGATATCAGTCGACATTTCTGCCGGCGAATCGGTCGAAATCGACCGCGACGGTGGCAACGTCACCGCAGAATTGACCGAGTTGCCGTTCCTGTAGACGCTCTGCAGTACGAAAAATATTCGAATAGTGCAATCGCACGATCGCGCTTTACTGGCGTGTTCCGTCGTGCTTAGCTTTATCGACGCAGCTCGCACTTTCGCAACCGAGCAAAAAAGGTGTCAGGTTTATTTACCAAAAGGTGTCAGATTTCGCATAAATAAACCTGACACCTTTTCGTAAATAAACCTGACACCTTTTCGACAACTTTTTTCGCGGCCAACTCCAGCGTGATCTTCCCCCCAGTTCGATGAGCGACAAGCAAACCCACTGGATCAAAATCAACCGTGCACCCGTGCTGACGCTATGGGCAGCCGTCGTGGCCGCACAGCTGGGTTTTCGGCAAGCCGAGGCGCTGACCCTCGGCAAGGCCGTCGCGGGCCTGAACGCCTACTCGAAAGGCAAGTCGCTCGGCATCTTCAAACCGTGCAAGAAGAAGCTATCCGACAGTCGAAAGCGTATGCGCAAGGGCGAGTCGTTCAGAATCGAACTTCTCGGCCGCGCCGTCCCCGCGCGTCGTGAGGCCGACGGCATTCGTGCCGTCAAGGGCGGCAAACCGATTTCTCCCGACGGCGTAGAAAAATACCTGAGGAGTAAATTCGGCGATGCGCTCGGCGACACCCGGGATGCCATGCGGGCGCTCGCCAGAGCCCATACGGCGTCGCAGCTGCGGGGGCATGGTTACGCGCTATACAAAGAATTCCGGCCGTCGATACCATCGGGCAAGAAAGGCTGGGGGGCAGAAGGTCGGCTATCGCTCGACAAGATCCGGCGGCTGGCTGCTGACGCAAAGAAGACCTGAATAGCGCTCGTCCAACATCGGGGTCACTGTGCCCCGAGCACCCAGCGCTCGACTTCGAAAACGTGCGTGTCTGAAAACCCCAACTCACGTAACGCGTGAGCAAGGTGCAGCACGTAGTCGCGGTTTGCCCCGCTCGGTCCCCTGCAACGGTTGATTTGTTCCGCCATTTCCTTCATCGAAGCCTCGCCGAGAAACGCATGATTGTCCTCTGGGGCCCGGTACATGACACCCGCGACGGGTTCGTCGTCAAACTCGATGTCCACCTCGACGCGCTGGTAGCCGTTTTTTTCGCGGTAATCGAGATGCTCGAACACGTCGGGCTCGACGAGAAAGGCCCGACCGGCGCAGTGTTCCCCGGGCACGGCAATCAGGGTCACGACCCTGCCGGGCGCATGCGCGACGCCTCGGTGATCATGCGACCCCTGCCAGAAGCGCCGCGCCCAGCCCGAGATTCTGCCCGGTCGGCTCTCGATGAACGGGAAGTCCTGTTTCCAGATCAGCGAGCCGTAACCGAATATCCAGGTCGGGCGTGAGATGTGCATGTCGGCGTCTCAGTACCTGAAAATCGATTTCGGCAGATGCATTGTCACGAGCATGTGCGGTATGTCGACCGCCTCCGCGATCATCAGGTCGCCCGCTATCGAGCAGAGCATATACGCGTCCTCCCGACTGAGGCCCTTCTCGGCCTCCAGGTAGTCGACCATGTACCGCGTCGCTTTCCTGGCCGCTTCGTCGATCGTAGTTGCGAAACCCGTTGTCGCATAATATTTGGCCGACTCGTACTGCACTTCTTCGATCGGCCGGGCATCTTTCAGCACACGCACGCGGTAGACGATGCGCATAGGCGATTCGACGGCGGTGCCGGATACCTCGCCGTGTCCCTGCACGGCGTGCGTGTCGCCAATTGAGAACAGCGCGCCGGGCACGAAGACGGGAAAGTACACCGTCGTGCCGGCAACCAGGTTCGGATCGTCGAGATTGCCGCCGTTTGCCCGCGGTGGGATCGTGCTGAGCATCTCGTCGGTATCAGGCGCGACGCCCATCACGCCCGGAAAGGGCGCCAGCGGCACGCGAATGCCGTCAGCAAAATCGACGTGACCTGCATCCGTATCCAGTTCGAACGTCCGCATGACGGTGGTTTCCCCGAAATCCTCGGTCAGCACGCCGAAACCCGGAATTATGGCCATCCACCCCCAGTCGGCTGTCTCGATTTCGATCAGGTCGACGGCGAGCACATCCCCTGGCTCCGCGCCTTCGACATACACCGGGCCGGTCAGCGCGTGCACGAGATCCATGTTCAACTCCCCGAGATCGGACACGTCGGAATCGATGGAGAACTGGCCGCCGGTTGCTTCGTGCGTGTAGGCCTCGATGACGCTTCCGGACGGTACCGTCAGCACCGGCTCTATCGCGCTACTGAAGCGGCTGTGAAATCTGTCCGTGCCGAGCGTGTAATCGACGTCGACCGATTCTGTTTCGACCGACGTCGGCGACTGTGAACTGCCGCAAGCGCTTGTGAAGATTGCGGCGGCAACGATTACCGTGCGGATTAAATCGTTCGGTTCGATTTGAGCCTTCCTCACTGTGATGTCTCCGCCGAAAAGGTGTCAGGTTTATTTTTGTACCGAAAAGGTGTCAGGTTTATTTTTGTACTGCAAGCTGATTGCTGCAGGAGGCACTTCTGGCCCTTGCGACAAGCTTATCCAATCGCCGGAGGTGCGAGCCGGACCAATAAATACGCCGACAACCCGGACATCGTTTAAAGTCCCGATAGACAAGAAAGACCTGCAAAGGAACGGATTGCGCAACGTCGGACCGCTTTACAGACTCGATTACGGCATTGCATTGCATGCATCGTGTATACGGCTTGATTGCGTTACCGAGATCCAGAGCACGCACAACTTCCTCGAGTTGCTCCATCGGATCGGTCGCTCGCAGCCAATAGCCATGAGTCACGCGACCGATCTTCAATAAGCCCTTGTCCCGGGTAAGAATAATGCGCTTTTCGCGCTCTGCAATATCGACAATGTCTTCATCGGCCAGATACCTGTGCCACGTCGTGTCGAACCCGAGGAGGCGAAGATTCCGGGCGAGTGCGCCCAAATGCACGTCAGCGACGAAACGTGTGACGCGCAGCGGCCTCGGCCGCAGCCGCGTCAGCGGCGAGACGTCGAAACGTTCGAAGACTGGAAACACGGCCAGACGCTCCCCACCGTACAGTCGCTGCGAGAAATCGACGGACCTTCCGTCCACGAGAATCACATCGACTTCGGTATGCGGCACACCGATCGCCTCGATCGTGTCTTTCACCGATGGAGTACCGACGAATTGCCGCGAGAAAACGCGGTGGCTTATCGCCGAGGGCAGAAAATCGTTCAGCTCCGCGTAAAAGCGAATATCGATGGATCTCGATTTGCGTACGTGTCGATCGGACGTTTGCATGGTCACCTTATTTCCGATGGTCAGAATACACCGATCCGGGTCGGGGGTCTCCAGGCGCCCACTGGGCCCTGGTTTCCCGCAGACACAGCCAGCGCGTGCAATGATTCGTCAACCCGGCAACTCTGGAAAATCGTGCTATTTTGTACAGGTGTGAGCTTTCATCGTATGGGAAAAAGGAGAAAGAGAATGAAATACGTTGCCAGAAAAATTGTCGCTACGGTCGGCCTTTGCGCTGCATCAGTGATGATGGCTTCTGCCGCAGTTGCCGACGAATGGCCATTCGTTGCCGGGGAATACTGGGAGGTCACCGGAATCGACATCAAGGATGGCGGCTCCTGGAAATACGCGAACTGGCTCGCCGATGAGTGGCGCAAGAACGCGGAATTTGCGAAATCCAAAGGCTGGATCAAGGACTACATGGTCCTGGCGAACGTGCATAACCGTGCCGATGAGCCGGACATCTACCTGATAAACATCCGCGACACGATTCCCACCGGTGCAGAAAGTGAAAAACGCGGCAAGGAATTCCGTGACTGGAAGGCCAAGACCATCGAAAAAATGGTCGGCGAAAGCGGCAATCGCGCCGAGTATCGTGAAGTCATGAGCACTTCCCTGCTGCAGGTAATGAAATTCCGCAACTAAGCTTCAGGAGTCGGGGTCAGAGTCAAGTGCCAGGTTGAATTCCGAATTGTGGAAAACAGGGTCGGAGTAAATTCGAGATCCATATCGAATTTAACCTGGCACTTGACTCTGACCCCGTCTTTCCAGAACTGCAGGTTTGAGGCATAACGCATCATTTGCCGACTTGCCATTTTTTGTTTCCTGATCGGCTGCCTTACGCCGCAGCCGGCGGCGGCCTATGAAACCGATCAGTACACGAATCGTGGCCAGGAGGTGCTCGACTCCACTGCCGTAATGAACAACAAGGTCAACGAGACGATCCGGGGCATCGCAGCCGGCTGGTCCCGAGGACGCGACGAGATGGCATTTGTCAACGCAGTCTACCGGCGCATTGGCGGGTTGCACTGGGTCGACAAGCTCGAACGCTGGGCGATGAAGTCGCCCCACGTGGACAAACTCGAAACGCCGCGGTACGGCTCGGTCTATGCGGGACATCCGCCCTGGGCCATGCGCGTCACGAGCCTGTTCGGCGTTGGCAAGACGATCCGGCTCAACAACGAACTCATCGGCTCGGACAAGATCGGCCATTTTTTGTCACAGGGCCGAAAGTTTTACAAGCGATACCGCCGCCTGGGCTCCGAACGAAAGGCGTCCAGGCAGTCTGTGTTCACCGAAAAAGCGATTTTCGGCAGCTTGACGACCGGATCATTCTCGAACGCAGATCTCGTTGCTAACTTCGAAGGGTATAGGTTCTATCGCAGTCTGTTTGAGGACGAAATCGTGCCGGGCAAGCCGGCGA
>JBFHXQ010000005.1:0-23874 GCA_041598895.1 Woeseiaceae bacterium
CCGAAACCCACTGGACTGTAGCGGCAGAATGGCCAAATTCCTTAGGAATCGGGGACATCATGCGCGCTCGAAGTACCTGCCTCGCCGGGCAAAAAACGGGTCGTCTACGTCACAATCAGTTGCGACTCAGGTTCCGAGCCCATAACTGCCTGGCTTGAGGCACTTCTGTACGCACGGTGCGTCCGTGGCGCCGACCGCCGGTGAAAGATCGATGGTCGTGAACTCCTGCAGCCGGTTCTTGTTTCCGTCGAGCACGATATGCACGCGCGGCGTCAGCAGCCCGGTGGGATGCTGCTGTATCACCCGCCCGACGCGTCCGTCGTTCAGTTCCACCAGCGATCCGGTCGGATAAGGCCGAAAGACCTGCCGGAACTGGTCCACGAGCTCAGGACAAAAATCCGTGCCGCGCTGCTGGCGAATGTAGCGCATCGCCTCGTTCGGGGTAGCGCGCCGGCCGTAGGCCCGCTGGCTGATCATCGCATCGAAGAAGTCGACGATACCCGCGATGCGGCCAGGCAGGGGTATGTCGCGCCCGATGTACCCTTCCGGATAACCGTTGCCGTTATGCCGTTCGTGATGGTACGCGATCATCGTATTGAGGGTTTTTCGCGCCTCCGGATCGCCCGCGACCAGGTCGATGCTGTGGCGTACATGTGCTCTGAGCTGGGCCATTTCGCCGGACGTCAGCGCGACGGTGTTCGGTCGATTGAGGAGCTCCTGCGGGACCCGCGTTTTGCCGATGTCGAGAAGCGCACATCCGACGGCAAGATTCAGCGGTGCCTTGCGCGGCAGCCCGAGCGCGCGCCCCAGAATCATTCCCATTACGCCGCAAGCGACGGCATGGCGGTACAGATAGTCGCCGTCATCGCAGGTACGCACCGCATACAGCGCGGCATCCGGGCACCGTTCGACGCTCTCGCGCAGCGGCACAGCAGCCTCGCGCACACCGTCGATGTCGAGCGCATCACGCCGTGCTGCTGCCGTGAACACGCGAATGATGGCGGAACGAAATCGATCGACTGCTGCACTTGCTGCGCGAAATTCGTCCTCGGTCGATACCGCTACGTTCCATTCCGCCAGACCGTCGGCCGACCCGTCATTGCGTATCGAACCCTCATTGAAACGTTCATAGCCATCGCGATGCGATCCGCGCTCTGTCTGTACAAAGACGTACTCGCAGTTCTCCCGAAGCTGCTTGAGCTCTGCGTCGGTCTGAATCTCGAACCCCCGAAACGGGAATGGCGTATCGAGCCAGGGGCGGTCCAGATAGGACACGTACATGCCCTTCTTGAGCTCGCCCGAGTTCAACACGACCGTGCTCGTATGATCGATTGGTTCGTCCATGCGCAGTTCGACCCCTGCAGAGTTCCATGACGTTAGGGACCGACTAACCTAGGTGATCTGGCCCACGAAATCCGTGAAAACCGTCCAATTTCGGGGAAAAACGCCGATATCTGGCCACGCAGCGGGCGCTGCTCGTGACGATCCCGCGTGCATCCGCCAGTCGGTCAGTCGCTCGGCCGCGCTCGGTAAAACGGAAACAGCTGGTCGTCCTGACCCTGCGGCTCGAATACCACATCCTTGCGGTCCGATAAGGCAGCATGCGCGCGTTCGGTGACCAATGTCTCCCGCGCTCGCGCGATATCCTCGCCGAGCTTCGACGCCTTGTTCATCTCGTCTCCCTGGGCCAGGTTCGGGCCGATTGCAAACACTCTTCCGAAGCCGATGCCTGCGCAGCATTCGGTCGGGTAATCGGACGCACGATCGGAGCGGTTGAACAGCCTGACACGGCGGTGCACCTCGAATGCCGCATCGAGCGCATGGTTCGGATCGTGAAACAGCGCCACAACGTCGTCGGCAAAACAGCGAATGAGTTCTGCATCGAACTCTTTCAGAACCGGGATGCAGACCTTCTGCGCATCGAGTATCCGCAACAGACTCTCGAGCTCGCCGCGATGGATCGCCGTCGCGGTAAAGCCCGTCATGTCCATCGACAGGATGGCTCGCTCCCAGTGGTATTTCTCGGAGAATGCCTGCGGATCCATTTCACGGCGCTGCAGCCGCAGGAAATCGCGATACACATCCTGGTTCCAGCCCCGATAGCTTGCCAGTTCCTCTTCGTCCTCGAGCAGCGCGTATGGAAACTTTTCGTCCGTCATTTCTGTCTCTCCACGGTTTGCCGCAGCGTGTCCAGGATGACACCCAGCGACTCGGCAAATTGCCTGAATTTTTCCTCGTCATCGGCCGTGAACGGTTGGCCGTCCTTTCGGTTCAGAAGCTGAGTCACGGCGAAGACTTCGCCCGCTGCATCGCGAAGCGGCACGCACAGCACGGATCGCGTGCGGAAGCCGGTCTGCCGGTCGATTTCCGGATTGAAGCGGCTGTCCGCATAGGCGTCCGTGATCCGTATCGTCTCGCCGGTATCGGCCACGGCTCCCGCTATGCCGGTACCCAGGGGAAACGAGATTTCGCCACTCTCGGGAAGATCCTGAGAGACACGCACCACCAGGCGCCCGCGCTCTTGATCGATCAGCATCAGCGACGCGCGTTCCGCATGCAGCAATCCCGCCACGCGGCGCGTGAATGCCTGCAGCGCCCGCTCGAGCATGCTCTGGAAAGCCTCGTCGTTCGCGAGCCGCGTTGCCTCGAGAAAATGCTGCGATTCCTGCGTGAGACTCAACAGCGACTGACGAAATACCGCCTCATCCATCTCTTCGACGGTAGTTTCGAGCGATTGCTTTTGCTGATTTTCCGCCAGCACGTGCATCATGTGCTGCGTATTCGCGATGACGGCATCGGTAAACGTGCTGAGCTTGCCATCCTCGAGATGCATGATGCGGTCCGCGATGTCGAGGATACGATTGTCGTGCGTAACGAGAAGTATCGTCGTGCCTTTTTCGCGGGCCAGGGCCTGCATGCGGTCGACGACTTCGCGCCCTGACTTGCGATCCAGCGATGCGGTGGGTTCGTCCGCCAGCAGCATCGCCGGCTCGGCTGCGAGCGCCCGCGCGATCGCAACCCGCTGTCGCTGACCCCCGGACAGCTGTTCCGGACGCTTGTCGCAATGTTCCGCGAGCCCGACTGCATCCAGCATCTCCAGAGCACGATGGCGCAGGGCTGCACCGCGCGGTCCGCGAGTGACGCGCAGGCCGAGCTCGACGTTTTGCTGTGCCGTCAACGCCTCCAGGAGATTGTGCTGCTGAAAAATGAAGCCGATTTGGCGGCGCACGTTTTCGAGGGTCCCCGACCTGGCTTGGCACAGCTCCTCGCCGAGCACACGGACGCTGCCCGACTGCGCCGAGCGAAGTGCGCCGACGATCGTGAGCAGCGTCGTTTTGCCGGAGCCCGACGGCCCGGTCACGATGACGATCTCGCCCGCCGGAATCTCGGCCGAGATGCCGTAGAGAATCTGCTTGCGGAGCTCGCCGGTGCCGTAGGCGTGGTCGAGATCTTCCACGACGACCGGGTCCGCCGCCATCAGAACACCTCGGCGGGGTCGAGCCGGCGGACCTTACGCACGGCGAGCAGCGCCGAAATCGAGCACATGACAAGCGTCAGGACAAGCACGTTGAGCGCGCGTCCGCTGGTCATGTGAATCGGCAGATTGGTCGCCTCGGACGCGGTCGTATACAGCCAGTTCGATATTGCGAAGCCGGGGAGAAAACCGAGCAGCGCGAGAATCACGGCCTGCTGAACCACGATGCCGGATACGAAGCGGTTCGGGTAACCGAGTGCACGCAGCGTGGCGTATTCGTGCAGGTGTTCGGACACGTCGGAGAACAGTATCTGATACACGATGATCGCTCCGACGACAAAACCCATGATTGCACCAAACGCGAACACGTAGCCGATCGGCGTTGCCGACGCCCAGTAGTCGGTCTCGCGACGGATGAAATCCTCCTTCGTCATGACCAGCACGTCGTCGGGCAGATACTCGCGCAGCCGGTCGCGCACGAGAGCCGGATCCGCCAACGAATCGAGGCGGATCAGGCCGAGCTGGATGTCGTCTCGTCGGCGCTCGGGAAACAATCGCAGCCAGTTGTCCTCGCTCGTGATCACCGTGCCGTCGATGCCGAACGAGGTACCCATTTGAAAGATGCCGACCACCTCGACCTCGCGGTCGTTTATCTCGGTGATGACCTGCTCGCCGCCGCGAATCGCATCGGCGACGGGCCCGAATTCCGGCCGCGAGGCCGCATCGAAGATGACCGTATCCTGACGCGTCAACCGCTGCCGCGCCGTGCTGAAGCCCGGCGCGTCGAGCACGTCATCCTCTGGCGCGAGTCCGATCGCATTGATGCTTCGGCGGTCGTTTGTCCAAGGGTTTTTCCAGACGGCGGGAAATATATAGACGGGCGCAATGTCCGTGACTTCGTCGACCGCCAGCGTCTGATATAGCCGACGGATCGAAAACGGCTGCGGCCGCACGATAAATACGCTGTCCGGGCTGAATAATGCAACGTCGTAGCGAAACCGCTCATGAAAGCGCACAGCGCTCTCGAACAGCGCGGAGCGAAAACCAAGCTGCATCATGATCAACAGCACGGCAAAGCTGATACCGAGCAATGCGACGACGAGACGCAGCGGCCGATGTCGAAGCTGCAACCAGCCGAGGGGTATGGTCATCGAATCAGCGTCCGAACACCACGTCGACCTGCAGGTTCGTGAGGCCGGCAGCCGCTGCCGGTTCGTCGAGCTCGACTTCAACCTCGACGATGCGGGCATCCTTGCGCGCGGCCGGATCCGTACCTATTTCGTCCTGCTTCTGCACTTTTGGCCGGATGCGAGCGATTTGGCCGTTCAACGGCGCCGGCAACGCGGCGCTCGTTACGGTGGCGGACTGCCCCGGCACGAGCCGGCGCACGTCTGTTTCGTAAACCTCCGCAATCGCTCGCATGTTGGCAACGTCGCCAAGTTCCAATATCCCGTCGAGCCCGACGAGCTCACCCGGGCGCGCGTGTATCGCGAGCACGCGGCCGTCCATGGGTGCCTTGATCCTCGATCGCTCGAGTTCCGCCAGGTGTCGTGAGAGTCGCGCTTCGACAACGCGAATCGCCGATTCGCCCACCTTGGCCGCCGTTTCGGCAGCCGTACAGTCCGCAGCGCTCGCCTCCGCCGCGCCGATCGCGCCATCCGTTTCCTCCTCGGAGGCGAGTCTCTGCGCCAAAAGGCGCTGCAGCCGGTCCGCTTCGCGTCGGGCAACGCCGGCGCGCACGCACGTCGCGAGCGCCTGACTCTGCGAAGCTTCTGCCTCGCGTTTTGCGCGTCCCAGCTCCGCGCGCGACTCATCGACGCGCGCAGCCAGCACCGTTTCAGTGTCGGTTATCGCAAGCAGGTCGCCGGCCTCGACATCATCGCCGGCCTCGACAAGCAGCCGCGTGACGATCGACCCCGAGACGGCCTCCGGCAGCGAGCCCGCGGAGACACGGACGATTCCGTAGCGCGGTTCGAGTCGCCCCAGAGCCGAGACCGCGGTCGGTTCTGCTGCTGCGCTATCGCCTTCAACCTGCTGCGCCGCCGAATCACCGGCGACTGTCGCTGCGAATAGCATGCATACGACTGCGGTGCGGCGCGCGGCGCGCACAGAATTCTGGTACTGCCTCGCCGTGATCGGAACTTCCGATCCCGACCTGAAGTCCGGGCGGTTCATTCGAATTGCCGTTCGCTTATTGTTCTCGACGGATATGTTATTGGCGTGGCGAACCGCAATATACCACGGCCGCCGCGTGTGCCGGAGCCGGCCGGATATTCCTATATACTGCGGGCAAAGGTGAATCGCCGGGAGAATGCCGATGTTCACAGCGGATCAGCTCGTCGCGCATGCCATCGGCGACTACGTCCTGCAAAGCGAGTGGATGGTTCGAGAAAAGACCCGGCGCTCGTTTGCGGCGTTCGTGCACGCCGTCTTCTATGTCCTGCCGTTCCTGTTCATCACGCAGAATCCCTATACGCTCGTGGTCATCGGCGGCACGCACTTCATACTCGACCGCTGGCACCTGGCGCGCTACGTAGCGTGGGCGAAGAACCGTCCCTGGCCCGGCAGCAAGCCCTGGTCGGAGTGCTCGAAGACGGGTTATCCACCGGACACACCGCCGTGGCTTGCCGGCTGGCTCGTGATCATCGTCGACAACATTCTGCACGTCGTGATCAACGGTGTTGCGATTCACTACATCGGTTGAGGCATCAAGCAGATCTCGCGGCGGGCCAGTTCGCGAGCTGCTTAGCTGCGTATTCATACCCGGCAGTCACGATCTTTTCGAAATTCCGGACATCCGTGAAGCTGAATTTGCTGACCGGCGGCCGAAGCAGCAGGTCTGCCTGCTCACCGAGCGCGCGCACCTTCTCCATCGTCCCGATTTCGGTGGACTTCAACAGCACGGATACGAGGCCGGGCACGCGCGGCCTGTGTCCGAACGGCAGCAGCCGTCCCCGCAGCACCTGCCATGGCGACGGAACCTCGTCGTACTCCACGTGATAAAGTCGGCGCGACGAGACGTCGACCGCAATGACACGCCCGATTGGTTTCTGGCGCATGATGTCGACCGGCAGGTTGTTGAGCACGCCGCCGTCGACAGCGAGGCGGGATTCGACGACGGCTGGTGGCAGCATGCCGGGCAAGGCGGCGGTAGCGCGCACTGCGGACCAGATTTGGCCCCGGTCGTGCACATGGATCGTGCCGCGATCCAGCATGCTCGACACGCAAAAATACGGCACCGGCAGGTCCTCGATGTTGCCATCGAGATGCAGCCGGGTCAGCCGCTCCATACGCTTGCCGCGCAGGACGGATATCATTGGCAGCGTAAAGTCGCCGAACGGCTTGCCGTTCACGAACGCGTCCTTCGCCGACGCATGCACGTCGTCCGGTCCCCGATCGAACGCGATCGCAGCGCCGATGATGCCGCCGATACTCGTGCCGCCGACCCAGTCCGGTGCGATGCCCGCCTCCGTCATTGCCCGGTAAACGCCGATCTCGGCGAAGCCTCGCGCGGCGCCTCCGCCAAGCACGAGACCGACGGCATCGCCACTCAGCACGCGCGCTACACGGCTGACGTCGGCGTCGTTTCCATTGCGTACGTGCAGCCAGAAATCGAGGACGCGCCTGTCGAGCCACGCTCCGGTACCGCTGATCGGTACATCCGATCGAGCGTGATGAAGAACGAGACCGCGGCGCGCGACCCCGCCCGCGTCCCCGTCGAAGAGGGCACGCTCCGCAGCACCGGGAGCAGGAGCGTCGTCCGCATCCGCGAGCACCAGCACGATATCTGCCTGGCGCACCGCCAGACGCGACCAGGATGTCGCTTCCCGATCACCTCTATAGATAACGAACCGATACCGGTTTTCGGCATCGTCGAGCCAGTGGCGCAGCGCGTCCGGGATCGGCGCATTCGGGTCCAGGCGGTCCACTGGCGCGCCGTTTTGGCCGAGGTTTGCGGCGGTCAGGCAGAGAACGGTTCCCTCTTTCTGCAGCGCGCTTTGGACGCTGTTTGTGAAAGTATCGACCCATGATCGATCCGCGAGCGGCACGAGCGCAATCGTTACGAGATGTCGGCTCGCGGGTGGCGCAAGCGACGTTCGTTCCGTCAGTCGCTTCGCGATGCTGCCGGCAAGCCGCAGTACGAGCGTCGGATGGGATTCCGCGAACGCCTCGAATGCGTCGCGATCGAGCTGCATCAGCAGGCTGTCTCGAATCGCGCGCACGCTGGCTGTGCGCGGGCTGCCGGTCAGGAGCCCGATTTCCCCGACGCTTTCGCCGGGCGTGATTTCGCCGAGCAGCGTCGGTTCGAGGTCCTGCTGATCGTTATCCGGGAGCATCCATACCTGCAGGCGCCCGCGCACGAGGAAATACAGCGCATCAGCCGGGTCACCCTGGCGCATCAGCCATTCGCCCCCTGTGACGGTGACCGTCTCGATTTCGTCGAGCAGCGCGTCGGCGTCCTGCCCGGAAATCCCGAAATTCCTTTCGATGATGACGCGCAGGCGGGCATCGCCGTCAGTTGTCATGGATGGCCCCGTCTACTTCGCCGTCGCCTTGGCGGTCACCGTCGTTGCCGTTATCTTGCTCATCGTTTTCTTCGTTTGAGTCGCCGACTTTCTCGATCGACGGCGGTGCCACCGGTTCGGGCTCCGGCTCCTTGCGCTGGCTCCTGATCCAGAATTCGAGATCCTCCTCTGTCACGAGCCGAAAGCGCCCAAGACGGCAAACGCGACCCTCGCGAAGGCCGAAGCCGCTGTCCTCCAGGATGCGGATGTGGTCGCGCGAGCACAGGCTGCGCGTATGTACGACGTACGAAAAACGGCGCTCGCGTGAGAGACCCTTGCACGCGCTCCTCAGCGTATTCAGATAGATCTTGCTTCCCGACATGCGAAACACGATATTTCGGTCGTCGATGACGTCGGTGCCGCGAACCACGCGCGAGTTGATGCAGCGCACTGTGTCCCACTCGTCTTCCAGCTCGGCATCAGGCGCACCGAATAGCGTTATTGGGAGCAGGCAACAGGCAGGCAGTAGTTTCGTAGCCGTTTTCTTCATAGTACCGAGCGCTGATTTAATTGTAGTCGCTACACACTACACTATCGGACAAATTTACCAACGATGTCAGATATCTTATGTGTCTATTGGGGGCCCGTTATGCTCGCGCGGGTGAGTTATGATTTGCAGCTCATTTCCTGCCGGAGTTAACGACAGTGACGATCGAACACAAGCGCCTCGGCAATCACGGCGTCCTGGTCAGCAATCTGTGCCTCGGCACGATGAATTTCGGCTGGCACACGCCGGAGGACGAGTCGTTCCGGATCATGGACCGGTCGCTCGAGCTTGGCATCAACTTCTTCGACACGGCCGACGTCTACGGCTGGACCGAGGAGCACGGGCTGACGGAGGAGATCATCGGCCGCTGGCTCGCGCAGGGCGGCGGCCGGCGCGACGCCGTCGTGCTCGCAACCAAGGTATATAACCCCGTTACGCGCAAGGCAAACCTGCCCGAACCGAACGCCGACGGCCGCAGCCTGTCGGCCGTGAAGATCCGCCGCCACTGCGAAGGCAGCCTTAAGCGTTTGCAGACCGACTGCATCGACCTGTACCAGATGCACCATATCGACATGGCATGTCCGTGGGACGAGACCTGGCAGGCCTTCGCCAGTCTAATAGGTCAGGGCAAAATAGTTTACGTCGGCTCGAGCAATTTCGGCGGCTGGCACATCGCCACGGCCTGCCAGGAAGCCTCGCGCCGCGGCATGGCAGGGCTCGTCAGCGAGCAAAGCGTCTATAACCTCGTCAACCGGACCGTCGAGCTCGAGGTCATTCCGGCCTGCCGCGAGTACGGGCTCGGGCTCATCCCGTGGAGCCCGCTCGCGGGCGGAGTGCTCGGCGGCGCGCTGGCCAAGCTCGACAGCGGCCGGCGCACCGAGGAGCATGTCGCAGAGCGCATTGCGAGGCACCGAGACGCGCTCGAACACTACGAGCAGCTTTGCCGGGACCTGGGCCACGAACCGTCCGTCGTTGCGCTCGCCTGGCTGTTGCACAATCCTGTGGTCACCTGCCCGATCATCGGCCCGCGCACGCTCGAGCAGCTCGAGGTGGCTGTCACGGCGACCGAGGTCAAGCTCGACGATGAAACACTCGCGAGGCTCGACGCGATCTTTCCGGGGCCGGGTGGTGAAGCACCGGGCGCATACGCCTGGTAGCGATCGTTAGTGTCTTGCGATATAGCAGGCTGGCCGCGGTCCTGCCGTGGTCCGTTCCGGCCGTATTGAATGCCCAACTACAATAAGCTCGTGCCGCATCGCGAACACCTCGTGCGCGGCATGGCGGCCGGCCTCGGCGCATTCTTCATGTTCACGATCATGAACGTCTTCGCCAAGCTGCTGAGTGAAAATCATTCAGTCGTCGAAATCGTCTTCTACAGAAACCTGATCGCAAGCCTGCCGTTTCTGGCGATGATTTTCCTGCTGGGACAGCGCGATATTCTCAGCATCCGCAGGCATCCTGTTCTCGTCAGCACACGTGCCGTGTTCGGCACCGTGTCGCTCGCGGCAACGTTCGCAGCCTATTCGATCATGCCGATGGCGGACACGACGGCGCTGCTGTTTACCGCGTCCCTTTTCGTTCCGATTCTGGCGGTCGTATTCCTCAAGGAACAGGTCGGGCCGTACCGCTGGTTCGCCGTCATTGTCGGCTTCATGGGCGTTGCGGTCATGGCGAGACCGAGCGGCGATATGTACGTCGTCGGTATCTCGATTGCGCTGTCCGCGGCTTTTCTACAGGCAAGCATGCAGATCATCCTGCGCCACATAGGGCGCTACGAACGGCCGGAAACGGTGACGTTTTATTTTTTTGCAATCGGCACGCTGCTGACGGCGCTGCCCCTGCCGTTCATCATGGTACGGCCGACGCTGGCCGAGGTGCCGCTGCTCATTGGCGTCGGGCTGTCCGGCGCGCTGGCGCAGTGGCTGCTGACGGTGGCATTCCGGAACGCGCCCGCTGCCGTGGTAACGGTCTTCAACTACAGCGGCATCGTGTGGGCAACGCTGTTCGGCTGGCTGATCTGGAACGACTGGCCGCTGCCCTCCGTGTTCGCCGGCGCGGCGGTCGTCATCGCGTCGAACGCGCTGATCATCTGGCGCGAAAGTCGGCTCGGCAAAGTCACCGGTGCGCGGGTTCGGGCAAAGCTCTAGCCCGCAAACTGCATCAGCGCGACGCGTCGCGCCTTAAGAGCGCTACCCGCGGGCAGCGCGTGGGAGCGGCATCTTGCCTAGAATCGGTCGCGCGTTAAAGGCACTCCCCCGGCCAAAAGTCCGCCTACTCGAGCACGAGCAGCAGGTCTTTCGCGTCGTACTGGCTGCCGACCGTAGCCACGATTCGGGCGACGGTCGCGTCCATGTCAGCAAGGATCGACGTTTCCATCTTCATCGCCTCCATGCTCAGCAGGCGATCGCCGGCTTTGACGGCCTGCCCTTCCTTGACCGCGATCGTCGAGACGACGCCGGGCATTGGCGCTGCAACGTGTCGCGAATTCGACAGATCGGCTTTTTCCCGGACCAGGATGCCGGCATCGGCGCGCTGGTCGTCGACGAGCACCGAGCTGGGTTGACCGTTGACCTCGTAGAACAGGCGCCGCTGACCCCGCTCGTCCGGATCGCTTTGCGTCAGATAGCGGATAACCACCTGACGGCCGTCATCCATGTGCGCCGTCAACTCCTCTCCGGGACTCATTCCATAGAAAAACACGTGCGTCGGCAGGACGCTGAGGTCGCCGAATCGTTTCCGATTTTTTCGGAACTCGCCGTGGACCTGCGGATACATCAGTCGCGACGCCACGTCCCCATCGGTGACCGCCCCGGTTCGCTCCGCTCTGATTTCGCGACGGATCGCGTCGATGTCCGCGTCGTCCATGAGACTGCCGGGTCGAACCGTGACCGGCTCGCGATTCTTGAGGACTTTCTTTTGCAGCGCTTTCGGAAAGCCGCCGGGAGGCTGTCCCAGTTCCCCGGCGAAAAGGGACACGACAGACTCGGGAAACGCGATCTCGGTATCCGGATCGAGCACGTCCTGGATCGAAATGTCCGATGCGACCATCATCAAAGCCATGTCACCAACGACTTTGGACGACGGCGTTACCTTGACGATGTCGCCGAACGCCTGGTTCACGTCCGAGTACGCCCGCGCGACTTCGTGCCAGCGGCGCGCCAATCCCATGGATGCGGCCTGCTCCTTCAGGTTTGTAAACTGGCCGCCGGGCATTTCGTGCAGATACACCTCGGATGCGCCGGAGCGGACGTCCGGCTCGAACGCGGCGTACTGCTCCCGCACCTGCTCCCAGTAATCGCTGATTGTCCGGATGTTTGCCGGATCCAGCCCCGTATCGCGCTCGGAGTGCCGCAGCGCAGCAACGAGCGAACCAAGGCAGGGCTGCGAGGTCAGGCCGCTCATCGAGTCCATCGCCGCGTCGAACGCATCGACACCGGCATCAACCGCCGCGAGCACCGCAGCCGCAGACGCGCCACTGGTATCGTGCGTGTGGAAGTGGATCGGCAGCGAGATTTGCTGCTTCAGCTCCGTTACGAGCAGGCGCGCCGCCGCGGGCTTAAGGAGTCCGGCCATGTCCTTGATGCCGAGGATGTGCGCCCCGGCAGATTCGAGTTCCTTCGCCAGCGATACGTAGTATTTCAGATCGTACTTCGGACGCGCGGGATCGAGGATATCACCGGTATAACAGATCGCCGCTTCGACGATCTTGCCGGTTTCGCCGACGGTATCGATCGCGACGCGCATGTTTTCGACCCAATTCAGGCAGTCGAAGATGCGAAACACGTCGACGCCCGCGTCGGCCGCCTGGCGCACGAACAACCGTACGACATTATCCGGATAGTTCGTGTAACCGACGCCGTTCGACGCACGCAGCAGCATCTGCTGCATCAGGTTCGGCATTGCCGCTGACAGGTCGGCGAGTCGTTGCCACGGGTCCTCCAGGAGAAACCGCATTGCGACGTCGAACGTGGCACCGCCCCACGACTCGACGGAAAAGAGCTCGGGCATCAGCCGTGAGTAATGCGGCGCAATCCGCTGCATGTCGATCGAGCGCATTCGCGTCGCGAGCAACGACTGATGAGCGTCGCGAAACGTCGTGTCCGTGACCTGCGGGCGTTTCCGTGATTTGAGCCAGGCCGCCACTGCCTCCGGGCCTCGTTCGTCCAGCATCTGCCGGACGCCCGCGGTGAGTGGGCCCGATTCGAGCGCCGGCGGCTCCGGCGCCTGCAGCACCTTCGGCGTTGCCCGCGCCGCAACCTGCGGATTCCCGTTGACGATCACGTCGCTTATGTAGTGCAGCAGTTGGGTCGCGTGGCTGCCGTTCTTCGGCAGCTTCAACAGGCCGGGCGACTCGTCAATGAATCGCGTGCTGTAGTCGGCAGCGATAAAGCGCCGATCTGAAATCAGAGCGCTCAGAAAAGCAAGGTTTGTCTCGACGCCGCGAACCTTGAATTCGCGCAGCGCGCGCCGCATCCGATCAGCGGCCTCGACTTCCGACTGTCCCCAGGCCGTGATCTTTACGAGCAGGCTGTCGTAGAACCGCCCGATCACGGCGCCCGAGTACGCGGTTCCCGCATCGAGCCGGATGCCGGGACCTGCCGGGCTGCGGTAGGCCACGATGTGGCCGTGGTCGGGGATGAAATTGTTGTTCGGGTCCTCCGTCGTTACCCGGCACTGGATCGCCGCGCCGCGCAGAGAAATGTCCTCCTGTGCCGGAATGCCCGACGAGTCAATGTCACCGATGCGGCCACCGGCAGCAATGCGGATCTGCGACTTCACGAGATCCAGACCGGTGACCTGCTCAGTAACCGTATGCTCGACCTGGATACGCGGATTGACTTCGATGAAGTAAAACGCGCCGTCGTCGACGTCCTGCAGGAACTCGACGGTACCTGCGTTGTGATACTGCACCGACCGCGCGAGCCGCACAGCCGCAGCGCATATTTCTGCGCGATCCGCAGCCGACAGGTACGGTGCCGGCGCGCGCTCCACGATCTTCTGATGGCGTCGCTGCGCGGAACAGTCTCGCTCAAACAGGTGCACGATCTGCCCGTGACTGTCACCCATGATCTGAACTTCAACATGGCGTGCATTGCGCACCAGCTTTTCGAGGTACACCTCGTCATTTCCGAATGCCGCCTGCGCCTCGCGCCGCGCGGCCGCGACCTGCTCGAGCAGGCGGGCTTCTTCGTCAATAACCCGCATGCCGCGCCCGCCCCCGCCCCAGCTCGCCTTCAGCATCAGCGGGTAGCCGATGTCACGCGCCAGCGCCAGAATCGCGGCGTCGTCGTACGGCAGCGGGTCGGTTGCCGGCATTACCGGCACTTCGGCACGCTGCGCCAGCGCGCGCGCCTCGACCTTGTTACCGAGGTGGCGCATGACGTCGGGACTGGGTCCTATGAACGTAATGCCGCTCGCGGCGCACAGTTCTGCAAAACCCGGATTCTCGGCCAGGAAACCGTAGCCCGGATGGATCGCATCGCAGCCGGACTTCCGGGCAATATCGATGATGCCGTCCGCATCGAGGTAGGCATCGATCGGCTTCTTGCCCTTGCCGACGAGATACGACTCCGTGGTGCTGAACCGATGCAGCGTCAGCCGGTCTTCATCCGAATAAATACCGACCGTCGGAATGCCCAGCTCGTGGGCAGCCCGAAAGATTCGAATCGCGATCTCGCTGCGATTCGCGACCAGGATTTTTCGAAACAGTCTGTCGCCTGCCGTGCTGGTCATATCCGATCCGGGTTAGATAACGAACAGCTCCATGAAGTCGTTGACGCTGGTCGCCTCGAGTGCAGCCTGATTCTTGCAAAGCGCAAAAATTCGCTCGCAGCGGCCTTTGGGAAAGCGCGTCGCGAGATTGCGGCGGAATTTTTCCTCGAGCACCGGGATGCCTTCGCCGCGGCGCCGACGGTGGCCGATCGGGTATTCGATTTCCACCTTGTCCGAATGGCTGCCATCCCTGAAAAACACCTGCACGGCGTTCGCGATCGAGCGCTTGTTTGGATCGTGGTACTCCCGGCTGTAGCGCTCGTCCTCGACGATCTCCATTTTGTCGCGCAGCTCGTCGATGATCGGGTGCGCCTCGTGGAAATCGTTCTCGTAGTGCTCTGCGACCAGGTCGCCGAAGATCAGCGGTACTGCGGTCATGTACTGCAGGCAGTGGTCCCGATCCGCAGGGTTTGCGAGCGGCCCCACCTTCGAAATGATTCGGATCGCCGATTCGTGCGTCGTTATGACAATTTTTTCGATCTCATCGAGCCGATTCATTACCTCGGGATGCAGCCTGACCGCCGCCTCGCAAGCCGTCTGTGAATGAAACTCGGCCGGGAAGCTGATCTTGAACAACACGTTTTCCATCACGTAGCTGCCGTACGGGCGCTGGAACTTGAACACGCGGTCTTCGGCCGTTTTCAGCTTCAGGTCCTTGTTCGTATGACTGTAGGACACGTCGTAGAAACCCCACTGCGGCGCGGTCAGCACACCGGGTATGCCCATTTCGCCGCGAATCGACATGTCAGCGAGGCGCACGGCGCGCGAGGTCGCGTCTCCCGCCGCCCAGGACTTGCGCGAGCCCGCATTCGGCGCGTGCCGGTAGGTCCGGAGCGCCGACCCGTCGACCCACGCCTGGGAAATTGCCGCCATGATCTGGTCGCGAGTCCCGCCCATCATTCTCGTCACGACCGCGCTTGACGCGACGCGCACGAGCAGGACGTGGCACAGCCCGACGCGATTGAAACTATTCTCCAGCGCGAGAACGCCCTGGATTTCGTGCGCGCGCACCATCGCTTCGAGCACATCGAGCATCGTCATCGGCGCCTTGCCGCTCGCGAGATTCTGCCGCGACAGATAGTCCGCCACCGCGAGAATCCCGCCGAGGTTGTCGGACGGATGGCCCCATTCCGCGGCGAGCCAGGTGTCGTTGAAGTCCAGCCAGCGAATGATGCAGCCGATGTCCCAGGCCGCTTTGACCGGGTCGAGGACGAACTGCGTCCCGGGCACGCGCGCGCCGTTCGGCACAACGGTTCCCGGAGCGATCGGACCAAGATGCTTCGTGCATTCAGGAAACCTGAGCGCCAGGAGGCCGCAGCCCAGCGTGTCCATCAGGCAGTTGCGGGCCGTGTCCATGGCCTCATTCGAGGTAATTTCGTAGCCGATAACGTAATCCGCGATGTCCTGGATGACCTCGTCGTAATCGGGGCGGACGTTCATGTCGACGTTGCTGCTCATAAAATAGCCTTCCCTGTGGCCAGGCAATCAGCGATTGGCGATCGGTGCAACCTTGCGCGGCGGGGGACCGATGTACTCGGCGTTCGGCCGGATGATGCGGTTGTCCGCGCGCTGCTCGAATACGTGCGCCGACCAGCCCGTCGTACGCGACATGACGAAGATCGGTGTAAACAGCTTCGTCGGTATGCCCATGAAGTGATACGCCGACGCGTGGAAAAAGTCGGCATTGCAGAACAGCCGCTTCTCGCGCCACATGACCTCTTCGCAGCGCACCGACACCGGATACAGCACATCGTCGCCGACCTCGGCAGCGAGTTTCCCGGCCCAGGATTTGATGATCGCATTTCGCGGGTCGCGCTCCGTGTACACGGCGTGCCCGAAACCCATGATCTTCTCCTTGCGCTCGAGCATCGCGAGGATCTCTTTCTCGGCCTCGTCCGGCGACGGCCACTGCTCGATCATTTCCATCGCCGCCTCGTTCGCGCCGCCGTGCAGCGGGCCGCGCAGCGAACCGATTGCGCCGGTAATGCAGCTGTGAATATCGGAGAGCGTCGATGCGCAGACTCGCGCCGTAAACGTCGACGCGTTGAACTCGTGCTCCGCATAGAGAATCAGCGACACGTTCATGACCTGCGCATGCAGATCGCTCGGTGAGCTGTCGTGCAGCAGGTGGAGAAAGTGCCCGCCGAGCGACTCCTCGCCCGTATCCATATCGACGCGCACGCCGTCGTGGCTGAAGCGGTACCAGTAGCAAATCATGCCGGGCAGCGTCGCGACGAGGCGGTCGGCCTTGTCCTTCTGCTGCGAAAAATCCGTTTCGGTCTCGAGATTACCGAGAAACGACACGCCGGTTCGCATGACGTCCATCGGATGTGCCGTTGCCGGAATGCGCTCCAGCACCTCTTTCAGCGGCTCCGGAAGCCCGCGCAGCGACCCGAGCTTGTCCTTGTACGCGTCGAGCTGGGACTGCGTTGGCAGCTCACCGTTGAACAGCAGGTAAGCCACCTCCTCGAACTCGCAGTTCTCGGCAAGGTCGTCGACTTCGTAGCCGAAATACGTCAGCCCCGAGTGGCCCATCGCCACGGTACAAATCGCGGATTTGCCCGCTACCTGGCCGCGCAGCCCGGCGCCGCCCGCTTTTTTGTCTGCCATATGTCCCTCCCTATTCTTTATTACCGAACAGCGCGTCGAGCTTCTGCTCGAAGGCGTGGTAGCCCAGGAAGTCGTACAGTTCCTCGCGCGTCTGCATTCTGTCGATAATGGCCTTCTGCGAGCCGTCCTCGCGGATCGTACGGAACACCGTGAGCGCTGCTTTGTTCATCGCCCGGAACGCGGACAGCGGATATAGGGCCATGCGGATGCCGACACCGGCCAGCTCCTCGGTCGAATACAGCGGCGTCATGCCGAACTCGGTAAGGTTAGCGAGCACCGGTACAGTGACGGCGCCGCACACGCGTGCGTACAACTCGATTTCGGTCATTGCTTCGGCGAAGATTGCATCGGCCCCGGCTTCCTCGTAGGCCTGAATGCGCTCGAGCATTGATCCCATGCCCTCGACCGCAAGCGCATCCGTTCTTGCCATGACAATAAAGTCATCGTCCCGCTTCGCGTCGACTGCGGCTTTGATGCGATCGACCATTTCGTCGCTCGAGACGACGTTCTTGTTCGGCCGATGACCGCAGCGTTTTTGCCCGACCTGGTCCTCGATATGCACCGCTGCGACGCCCGCCTGTTCCATCGCCCGGATCGCGCGCGCGATGTTGAACGCCCCGCCCCAGCCGGTATCGATGTCGACGAGCAGCGGCACGTCCGTTGCGGCGGTGATGCGACTTGCATCCTCGAGCACATTGTCGAGCGTCGTCATGCCGAGGTCCGGCAGCCCGTACGATGCGTTTGCGACACCGGCACCCGACAGATAGATTGCCCGAAAGCCGACCTGCTCGGCCATCAGCGCGGCGTAAGCATTGATCGTGCCGACGATTTGCAGCGGCTTTTCTTGCTCCAGCGCGACTCGGAAGCGCTTGCCTGCCGATGCACTCATTCCGGATTCACTGTCGATGCCGTCATTTCGACAGCGCCTCCGTCATCTCCGGAACCGCCTTGAACAGGTCTGCGACGAGGCCGAAGTCCGCCACCTCGAAAATTGGCGCCTCCTCGTCCTTGTTGATCGCGACGATCGTCCCGGCATCCTTGATGCCGGTAAGATGCTGAATGGCGCCCGAGATTCCCACGGCGATATACAGATTTGGCGCAATGATCTTGCCGGTCTGGCCGACCTGCAGCTCGTTCGGTACGTAACCGGCATCGACGGCTGCACGTGAGGCGCCAACCGCCGCGCCGATCGCATCGGCAAGCCTGAAAATGATGTCGAAGTTCTCCGAGCTGCCGAGCGCACGGCCGCCGGATACGACTTTCGGCGCCGTCTGCAGGTCGGGCCGGTCCGAACTGCCCACCTGCACGCCGACAAAACGGGTGTGTGTCGGGAGTTCTGCATCGACGCCAACTTTTTCGATCGCCGCGCTGCCGCCGGTGCCGGCTGCCTGATACGACGCGGTACGCACGGTAGCCACGATCGTGACGCCGTCCGGCACGTCGACGGTAATGATCGCGTTGCCCGCATAAATCGGCCGTTTGAATGAGCGCGGCCCGAGCACTTCCATGATGTCGCTGAGCTGGTTGACGTCGAGAAGAGCAGCGACGCGCGGCATCAGGTCCTTACCAAATGTCGTCGAGGGCCCGAAGATGTGCGTGTAGTCGCCAGCGAGCGAGACGATCTGCGGTGCAAGGACTGCCGCCAGCGCGTGATCATTGGCGTCGTTTTCAATGACAAGAACTCGGCTGACGCCTTCGATGGTTGCCGCCTCTGTCGCGACGACGTCGCCCGATTTCGCAAATACGGCGATGTCGATTTCGGCGCCATCGATCTCGCTTGCACAGCTAACGCATTTCGGCGTGCTCGGATTCAGCGTTTCGCCATCGTGTTCGGCAATAATCAGTACTTTCGACATTACAGCAACCCCTTTCCTTTCAGTGCCTCGACGAGTTCGGCAACATCGCCGACCATGACGCCCCGCGAGCGCTCCTCGGGCGGTGCGAACACGCTGGGCGTCAGGCCTTGCCCGACATCGACTCCCAGATCGGCGAGCGTGAGCTCATCGAGCGGCTTCTTCTTCGCCTTCATGATGTCCGGCAGCTTGACGTAGCGCGGCTCGTTCAGGCGCAGATCTGCCGTGATGACGGCCGGCAGATCGATCTCGATCGTCTCCAGCCCGGCATCCACCTCGCGCGTGACTTTGGCGGTACTGCCGTCGAGCTCCACCTTCGAAGCGAACGTTGCCTGCGGCCGGCCCCAGAGCGCCGCAAGCATCTGGCCGGTCTGGTTGTTGTCGCCGTCGATCGTTTGCTTTCCGAGTATCGCGAGATCGACCGACTCGCGTTTGACCAACTCCAGCAGAATTTTCGCAACCGCGAGCGGCTGCAGCTGTTCGTCAGTGGTCACCAGAATCGCCCGGTCGGCGCCCATCGCAAGACCGGTCCGCAGCTGCTGCTGCGCCTCGGGCACGCCCACCGACGCGACGATGATTTCCTCTGCGTTGCCGGCTTCCTTTATGCGCAGCGCCTCTTCGAGCGCGATCTCGTCGAACGGGTTGATGCTCATCTTGACGCCCTCTGTCTCGACGCCGGTTCCGCTCGAGTTCACGCGCACGCGAACGTTGTAGTCCACGGCCCGCTTGAGGCCAACCAGTATCTTCTTCATCTCCCTGCCTTTTCAGTGTCGTCGTTGTCGCCCGGCGCGTCCGGGTCCGAGAATACTTTTTCGAAAGTCTTGCGCGCGTTGCGAATGTGCCGCCGCATCAAGAGCTCGGCCAGTTCGCCGTCCCGATCGCGAATCGCCTCGAGGATCATGCGATGCTCCGCGAGCGCCCGCCGCGGCCGGCCCGAGCGATTCGAGAACTTGTGTCGATACAGCCGCATCAGGTGATAGTGATCTTCACACAATGCGGAACGCAGCAAATCGTTCTTGCAGCCCATGGCAACGCGAAAGTGAAAATCGAGATCGCCTTCCTGCTGAAAGTACTCGGCGCCAGCCTTGCGCCTGACGACTGCCTCGTGCCTGTCGAGCAGTTCGGCCAGTTCCTCGATCTCGGAATCCCTCATGTTCGCTGCCGCAAGCCTGCACGTCATGCCCTCGAGCGCTTCGCGCACCTGGTACAGCTCGATGAGCTGCGTCCGCGATAACGACACGACGCGCGCGCCCGCGTTCGGCGTATTCGTGACAAGATGCCGCGCTTCAAGCCGTCTGAGTGCGTCGCGCAGCGGCCCGCGGCTCGTGCCGAAGCGCTTCGCCAGCTCGGGCTCGCGAATCTTGTCGCCGGGTTTCAGGTCGCCCGTGACGATGGCGCTCTGCAGGGCCTCGAAGACCTGTTCCGAGAGCGTAACCGACGGCTCGGACAGCGGGTTTGTTGCCACGCGGAGATCCGTTTTGTTAACAATATCGGGAAATTTCTGCGATTATTCGCGAATTTTGGCGATATTGCAAGCCGATTGTTAACAAACCAGGTTTCCGCGTTGCCCATAGTAATCAGCGGGTTATCGCACCGGGCCTCGAAATTACCTGAGCTGACCGCGTCACTCGCAGTAACGTTCGCGGAGCGTCGCGCGGGCGTTTGCGTCCAGGCCGATTGCGCGCTCGAGGTAGTGCTCCACGCCGGCAAACTCGGACTCGATCGCGTCGAACGCCGCTTCCAGGTACTCGGGCCGCACGCCGATTAGTGCCATGAGCCCGTCGCGGTCGGCGGACAGATCGTAACCGTAGCGCCTCAAGAGCTGCACCATGTAGCCGTCGATGTCCAGCGTTTCGTTCGTGAGCAGATAGTCTTCGAGCACGGTCTCTTCGGGAACGCCAAGCGCATGCAGGATCAGCGCGCACGCAAAGCCCGTACGGTCTTTACCGGCCGAACAGTGCACGAGAAATGCGCCATCCTCCTGCTCCAGCAGCGCCTCGAACATCCTCGCGTAATCCTCGGTATGCGCGCGTGCAAGTTCCCGGTTGACGAGCACCATGAAATCAATGCGATCGGCGAGCGTCATTTCACCGAGGCCTGCAGCAGCACGCATGCGCACCGCACTACCAGGATAGATCGGAATCTCGACGCGCCGCGGTCCGTGGCTGAATTCCGGCGTCGGCTCCTCGCGCTTTTCGTCCTCGCGTCGCAGATCGCAGATAAGGTTGATGCCGAGCTCGGCAAACGCCAGCCTGGCGGCGTCGCTCAGATTTGCCAGCGATCCCGAGCGATACAGCCGGTGTCGACGAATGCGACGCCCGTCCTCCGTCCCGTAGCCTCCGAAGTCGCGCAGATTAACGGCACCGGGCAGATCCAGCGTCGTCACGTTTCGCCATCGGCACCGAGCTGCGAGCCGCCTTCGGTCATGACGGGAATCCGCCGAGGACTGATGCAAAAATTCCGCTTGCGATGCATCGCCGCATCATCAGTCGTCCAACCTGAAGCCGATCTTGAGGGTTACCTGCCAGTAGCTGATTTCACCGTCCTCGACCTCGCCGCGCTCGCCGATTTTCTCGAACCAGCGAATGTGATGCAGGCTCTTGCCGGCTTTCTCGAGCGCGTTGCGCACCGCCTGGTCGCTGCTTTCGGCCGATGTGCCGGTAATTTCGATATGTTTATAAGCGTGTTCCATCGCCGTTTCCTCCGGTGTCGAAATCGGTCGGCTGGTGCCGCCGTATGTGACGCCATGCATTTACTTTAGCGCGGTCAGGCAATGAATGCGCCGGCCGCAAGTTCCCGCTCTTTGCGAATACCGTCGGGGTTTTTCACGTTTACCGCAATCGAGCCTCGTGAACGCGACAGCAGGTCCTTCCTCGGCTGTATTCGATGCGGTCGACGCGAATTCACCCCGGCGCCGCAATCGGCCAGCATCATGCCGCAAAACGGGCCGGAACCCGGGCCCGCCGGCTCGACGACGCGCAGTCCATCAAGCGGACCCGGCAAAGCTACAGCGCCTCGACGATTGTGACGTTTGCGATGCCGCCGCCCTCGCACATCGTCTGCAGTCCGTAGCGCTTGCCGCGTGCCTGTAGCGCGTTCAACAAGGTCGCCATGAGCTTCGTGCCGCTTGCACCCAGCGGATGTCCCAGCGCGATCGCGCCGCCGTTCACGTTCATTCGAGCATGATCCGCACCGGTGTGCCTGAGCCAAGCCAGCGGCACCGGCGCAAATGCCTCGTTGACTTCGTAGAGGTCGATATCGTCGATCGTCAGGCCGGCCCGCTGCAGCGCGCGATCGGTCGCGAACAGCGGCTCCTCGAGCATGATGACCGGATCGCCTGCAGTCACGGTGAGGTTCACGATCCGCGCGATCGGAGTAAGTTCATGCGTCTTCAACGCCTGCTCCGAGGCGACGAGCACTGCCGAACTCCCGTCGCAGATCTGGCTCGCGTTGCCGGCCGTGATAACGCCGTCCGGCACGAGTGTTTTCAGCCCGGCCATCGCTTCGAACGAAGCGTCCGGACGTACGCCCTCGTCGGTGTCGTGCGTCGTTTTGCCCCCTTCGGGCAGCGTAACTTCGACCGGCACGACTTCGTTCTCGAATGCGCCGGCCTCGGTGGCCGCGGCTGCACGCCGATGACTCTCGAGCGAGAATGCGTCGAGCTCCTCCCGCGAGAAGCCGTGCTTTTTCGCCATCATTTCGGCGCCGGCAAACTGCGTGAACTGAGCCACGCCGAATTTCGTCCTAATCGTCTCGGACAGCGGGTCGACACCCGTGTCAGGGAGCGTGGAACTCCCCATCGGCACGCGCGTCATGCTCTCGACCCCCGCCGCAATCACGACGTCCTGGGTGCCGGACATCACCGCCTGGGCGGCAAATTGAATGGCTTGCTGCGACGAGCCGCACTGCCGGTCGATCGACACCGCCGGCACGCACTGCGGCAACTTCGAGGCCAGCACGCAGTTGCGGCCGATGTGCAGCGACTGCTCGCCGACCTGCATCACGCAGCCCATGATGACGTCCTCGATGGCTTCGGGATCGATGCCCGAGCGATCGACGATTGCGTTCAGGCTGATTGCGCCGAGGTCGGCCGGGTGCACCAGGGATAATCTGCCGCCGCGACGGCCGCCGGCCGTGCGCACGGCCGCGACAATGTAAGCGCTGCTCATGGTTTGGTACCTTTTTCTTGCCACTGCCGTGACCCGGTCATCGCTTTCCGGGCCCGGGTTCCGTCTCGACCGTGCACAGGCCAGGCGTCTGCTCAGTCGGATTTGCCGCTTTTCAAAATTTGCATCAGCATGTCGCGCATGGCCGTGAGACTCGCCTTCCCCTCATTCGATACGGGATCCTCGGCGCCGGAATCCGGTATCAGGCTTTGCATGCGCCGACGCATCCGCGATTCCTGGCGAGTATAGAACGCGAGACTGCGTTCGAGAAACGGCCCGACGAATTCCTGCATCGGCGAGCCGTAGTTCCGAATCAGTGTCATCAACATCGTAGGTGACAGCATCGGCCGGCCATCCTGCTCGCACTCGGCCATGATCTGCAATAACACCGAACGCGTGATGTCTTCACGGGTCTTTGCGTCCTCGACGCGAACGTCGATGCCGTCGCAGATCACGTCACGTATCTTTTCGATCGACACGTATTTTTTTGACTCGGTGTCGTAAAGGCGCCGGTTCGCGTGCTTTTTGATAAGTCTGGTTGCTTCGGCCATGGTTCAAAACCCCGAAACGCAGAGGCCGGCGTCACCGCCGGCCTCTGACTGACTGCATCACGAGATGACTCTCTGCGTGATCAGGCCGCTTTCGTCGGTGCAGCTTTGCTGCCTGCACGCGCGGCTTTGCTGCTGACCTTTGCAGCTTTCCTGCTGACCTGCGCGGCACCCTTGCTCACCTTCTTGCTGACCTTTCGGCCTGCCATATTCGCCGCCTTCTTCACCTTCGGCGCGGCTTTTTTCGGCTTCGGCTGCAGCGCACCGCGGATGTGTTCCGGAACCTCCCGCAGCTTCGCAACGACGTCTCCACCGTGCTCGCGCAGGACACTGCCAAAGTTGCTGTACGAGTCTTTGAGTTCCTCGCGGTAGCTCGCGAAATCGGCAACTTCTGCCGG
>JBFHXQ010000006.1:0-21991 GCA_041598895.1 Woeseiaceae bacterium
CGCGTCGTTGTCGCGGGCGGCCGGCCCGTCTTCGCTCGTAATCGCGATCTTGACGGGCGGCACGAAGTCCTCGAGTCGATTGTGATGCACGCTGAATCCGATGAGATCGTCTGCGACGGTAAGCAGAGCCGTCTCCGAGCCATCACCCAATGAAATCCAGCGCGTATCGGTCTTGTAGCCGTTCTCCTGCGGGCGAAGGTATGGCACGTAGTGCTCGGCGACGCGATTGGAATAGCGGCCGATCATGGCGGCAAGTTTGCGATCGGAATAATTCTCGAACGGCCCGCGGCCGTACCATTCGACGTTGTCGAGTCTCCGCTTCAGCTCGACGTTCATGCCGATCCTGGGGACGACCGGAAGGCCGTCATTGCGCAGGAATTCGTTATCGATGTGTATGCGGCCATCGCCGTAAAACGTGTAGTTGGCGCGCCATTCCGCAACTTTCTGAGCGGTATCGTCCGCGAAGTCATAGCGAACGGCTGCGACCAGTCGATCGGGCTCTGACTCGACGACCTCGAATTCTGCCAGCGACCGATTGCGCGTTGCCTGTTCCCAGACCGCTGCCCACTCGTGCATGTAGTTGCCGAAATCGTTGTCGACCGGCGCGCGCCACAGGTTCGGCACGAGCGGCCGCAGCAGCAGTTCCTGCCCGGAAAGCACGAGGGACGAGAGAAGGCCGCTCTGCTTGCTCAGAACAGCGGTCACTTCGCCGGCGCGGACTTGCACGCGATCGTCGTCTTCTGCGACCGTCAGCGATCCCGTCTGGCCAACTACCGAGAAATCTTCCGGCTCGAGTGGCAAACGTATCTGTGCCGCAGCATATTCGTGCGCGGCCGGCAGCAAACCTCGCGCTGCGGGCGCGATGAGCCGCACGTTCAGGTGATATTCGGGTCCCGTGCGCAGCGCCTGATAGTTATAGGGAATGCGCAGCGCGCGTGACGTGTCGGCGTCAATGTCGAGCCGGCGCAAGTTACCGTCCTGCACGGTCTCGCCGTCGGCCGTGATCTGCCAGTGCAGCTCGAACGACGCGAGATTGATGAAGTCATAATTGTTCGTGACGTGGAGACTACCGGTGGCCGCGTCGTCCAGCCGAAAATCGACGTGCTGATAGACGCGCTTAACCTCCCAGTACGCGGGTTGCACACGCCGATCCGGGAAGACGAGACCATTGAAATTGAAATTCCCGCTTGAAGGCACATCCGGCGGGCCGTAATCGCCACCGTAGGTCCAGTACGGTATGCCGTCGTCGTCGTGCTCCAGGAGGCCCTGGTCGACCCAGTCCCAGATGAAGCCGCCAACGAGGATGTCGTATCGATTGATCACGTCCCAGTATTCCTGCAGGTTACCCGTGCTGTTACCCATCGAATGCGCGTACTCGATCAGTATGAACGGCCGGTCGTTGTGCGTTTGCGCGTACTCCTCGAGATCCCAGTAGCGCCAGTACATGCTGGAATGGAAATCGGAATGCCGCTCGCCGACGAGTTCGATATCGCCCTCGGTCTCGTACTGCACCGGCCGCGACGGGTCTCGGGACTTTATCCAGCGGTAGGTGGCGCCCAGATTGACCCCATCGCCGGCTTCGTTGCCCAGCGACCAGATCACGACGGACGGAAAGTTTTTGCTGCGCTCCAGCATGCGCCGCGTGCGATCGAGATGATGCGGCATCCAGCGCGGCTTGTTACCCAGCGTCTTGTCGTGGTCGTACCCGAAGCCGTGGCTCTCGATGTTCGCCTCATCCACGACGTACAGGCCGTGTTTGCTCGTTAGTTCGTACCAGCGCTCGGAATGCGGATAATGCGAATTACGCACCGCGTTCATATTGGCCGCCTGCATGAGCCGAATATCGGTCAGCATCGTGTCGTCGTCCACGACGTGCCCCGTCACCTCGTGATGTTCGTGCAGATTGACACCCTTTAGCTGCACGTGTCTGCCGTTGATCAAAAAGCGGCCGTTTTGGATCTCGACCGTGCGAAACCCGACGGGCTGCGCGATCGATTCGCCATCCTGAACGGTAATCAGCAGCGTATATAAATGAGGTGTCTCGGCGGACCATGGTTCGATGCCCGGAATCGCCGCGCCGCATTGATGCTCCGTCCGGCCGGGCTCGACCCTGACCGTATCCGTCATTGATGCGATGAGGTCGTGACCGGAATGCACCTCACAGCTGACGAGCCGATCCTCCGCTGCCCCGGAATTATTGACGAGTTCGATGTCTACTTCGAGTACACCGTCGCTGTAATCGTCGGACAGCCCGGCGCGTACGAAAAAATCGCGAACGCGGACGGCGGGCCTCGCGAATAACCTGACGTCGCGCTGAATGCCGGACAGCGACCAGAAGTCCTGGTCTTCCAGGTAGCTGCCGGTGCTCCAGCGGTACACTTCGATCGCGATCGTGTTGCTTCCGGGTCGCACATGCCGCGTCACGTTGAACTCGGACGGCGTCTTACTGCCCTCGCTGTAGCCGACGTATTCGCCGTTGATCCAGACGTAAAATGCCGAGCTGACCGCGCCAAGCTCGAGAAAAATTTCGTCGCCGGCCCATTGTTCGGGCACTTCGAAGTTGCGCCGATACGAACCGACCGGGTTATCGTCCACGGGAACGTTCGGCTCGTCGATTTCGAACGGGTACGGTACGTTGACGTAAATCGGGTACCCGTAACCGTGTCGTTCCCAGTTTGACGGCACAGGAATGTCTGCCCAGTCTGACACGTCGAAATCGGGATCCTGAAAGCCGCTCGGCCGGGCAGCAGGTGAATCCGCATAGCGGAACTTCCAGCGGCCGTTGAGGGAGCGGTACCACGGGTTTTCGGCAACGTCTCCGACGAGCGCGGAGAACCGATCCCGGTAGGCAATCAAATGCGCACGCGGTTCCTCAGCGTTCTCACGAATAACGTCGATGTCATTCCAGAGTGGTCGGGATTCGTCCGGTGAGCAGGCGGTGCCCGCACTGGCAGACAGGATGATCAGCAACAGGTGCGCGCCCCGGTGAGACTTCGACATGTCAGGTAATCGTCTCGTTTTCCAGCCGTGTAGCGACGCGCTCGAGCCGGTCGATGACGGATTCCACGTGCTTCATTTCGTCGCCATTGTAATGCGCGACGCCGATGCCGCGCTCGAGTATCGTCATGAGTGTGTCGACTATGAGATCGACGTCTCGGGGCTTGCCGCGCTTCAGCATGTGCGTGCGTGTTGCATATTCCAGCGCGCCGAAAAACAGGTCGCGGATGACGTGTAGCGGAATATCGTCACGAATCTGGTCGCGGCTTACGGCGTCACGCACTACCCTATCGAACACGGCCACATAGGTCTTGTTGTAACGATACGGTTCGCCGCTTTCGTAATCTTCGAGGCGCCTGTATTGCGCCATCATGAGTTCCAGGATACGCCAGTCCGCGAGGCAGCTCTCGATATGATTGCGGGCAATGAAGGCGAGGCGCTCGTAGATGCCGTCGATATTTCGAATGCCAGCGGCGGCGCGTGCGGTCAGGCGCTCGTAAAATTGTCCGACGACGGCGAGAAGCAGCGCGTCCTTGCTGCGGAAGTACAGGTACACGGTGCCTTCGGCAACGCCGGCCCGTCCCGCGATGGCCGCCATCTTGGCCCCGGCGAAGCCGTGCTTCAAAAATTCGTCGTGGGCCGCAGATATGATCGTCTGCTCGCGCTCCTCGACCTTCTCGCGCCGCGTTTGCGTCCGCGTCACAGGCCCATCTGCCGGGATGCGAGGTCGTGCATGATTTCCTCGGAACCGCCGCCGATCGCCATGACCTTGACCTCTCTGTACATGCGCTCGACGGGATTGCCGCGCAGATAGCCCGCACCGCCGAGGATCTGCATTGCCTCGCTGGCGCAATACTCGAGCATTTTCGTGCCGAAAAACTTCGCCTTGCTGATTTCAGCCACGGGCATCTCGCCTTCGTTGATCGACCAGCAGATCTGGTTCACGCAGGCTTCCAGCACGTCGACCCGCGCCGACATTTCGACGATCTTGTGACGAATCACCTGGTGCTCGATCAGTCGCTTGCCGAAGGTCTGCCGTTCCTGCGCCCAGCGGATCGATGCATCGACGAATACCTTCATCATGCCGACACAGGCGGCCACCATGCCGAGGCGTTCGTAATTGAAATTTTCCATGATGGCGATGAAGCCGCGGTGTTCTTCACCCAGCAGGCACGATCCCGGCACGCGACAGTCCTCGAAGAACAGCATCGCCTGATCCGAGCACCACCAGCCCATCTTCCGATCCATTTCGCTGCGTGTGAAGCCCGGCGTGTCGGCGTCGATCAGAAACAGCGAAATGCCGGTCAACCCTTCGCCACCCGTGCGCGCGCCGATGACGAAGTGCCGCGACTTCATGCCGCCGGTTATGAACGCCTTGGTGCCGTTCAGGACGTAGTCGCCGCCATCGCGGCGCGCTGTCGTCTTGATATTCGCGACGTCGGAGCCCCCCGACGGCTCCGTGATGCCCAGCGACGACCCGACCTCGCCCGAGACGATGCCGGGCAATATGCGCTGCTTAACTTCGTCTGAGGCGAGCAACTGGATCGGCATGATCGAAATGCCGCGGCCGCCAACTGCGGCGCCGACGCCGCCCGCGCCGCATTTCGACGACTCCTCGCTCCAGATCGCGCGGAGGAACGCGTCATCGAAGCCGAGCCCGCCGTACCGCTCCTCGATGCCGAATCCGAAAACGCCCAGTGCGCCGATTTGCTGATGGAGCTCCCAGGGTATCTCACCGGCTTCGTCCCATGCGTCGACAAAAGGTGTGATCTCATTCGCAACGAATCGCGCAATCGTGTCGCGAAACGCCGCGCGCTCCTCGGTATCGAACGGATTTCGCATGCGCAGGGGTCCCCGATGTGACGAATGAGCTTGACTCATTTAAAATGAATTGCTCTCATAGTCTAACCGCAGCGATCGTGAAAGACCAGTCATGACCAAGGAGACGATACGCGTCGGCGGCGCCACGGGTTTCTGGGGCGAGTCGGCCATCGCCACGTCGGATCTCGTGTCCGCCGGCAAGCTCGACTATCTCGTCTTCGACTTTCTCGCCGAGATTACGATGTCGATTCTTGCCCGCGCGCGTCAGGCCGACGCCGCAACGGGCTACGCGCTCGACTTCGTAGCAACGTTTCTCGAGCCGCAGCTCGATGCAATCGCGGCGCAGCGTATCAAGGTGATCAGCAACGCCGGCGGCGTAAATGCCGCAGCCTGCGCCGCCGCAATCCGCAATCTGATATCGACACGCGGCCTCGACCTCTCCGTCGGCGTCGTTACCGGTGACGACCTCCTGGATCGGGCCGGCGAATTTGCGGGCGTTGCCGAAATGTTTACCGGCGAGGCATTGCCGTCGCCGGAACGGCTCGCCAGCATCAATGCCTACCTTGGTGCGTTTCCGATCGCTCGTGCGCTGTCCGCCGGCGCAGACATCGTCGTGACCGGCCGGGTCGTCGACAGCGCCGTAACGCTCGGCGCCTGCATCCATGCGTTTGGCTGGTCAGCCGACGAGTTCGATGCGCTCGCAGGCGGCAGCCTCGCAGGACATGTCCTCGAGTGCACGGCCCAGGCTACGGGCGGAAATTTCACGGATTGGGAAACGGTGAGCGAAAGCCTGGAGACGATCGGTTATCCGATTGCCGAAATTTTCCCTGATGGATCGTTCGTCTGCACGAAACCCGACGGTACGGGCGGCACCGTCACGCCGGCTACCGTGACGGAGCAGATGCTCTACGAAATCGGTGACCCGCAGGCTTACCTGCTTCCGGACGTGATCTGTGACTTCTCCGAGGTCACCGTCAGCGCAGAGGGCACCGACCGCGTGCGCGTGGGCGGTGCCCGTGGTCGTTCTCCAAGCACCACCTACAAAGTGAGCGCGACGTATGCGGACGGCTACCGCGGTGGCCAGCTGCTGTTTTTCTACGGTTTCGATGCCGACCGCAAGGCGCGACGCTACGGCGAGGTTACGGTTGCGCGCGCAAACCGACAGCTGCGGGCACTCGGACTCGGGGAACTGAGCGAGACCTGCATCGAGACATTCGGCGACGAAAGCCATTACGGTGCGCGGCGCCGGGTTGCCGGCGCGCGCGAGGTTACGGTCAAGATTGCGGCCAGACATCCCAGTGCGAAAGCGATTGCCGTGTTCCTTCGCGAAATTATCGGCATTGGTCTCGGCGCGCCCCCGGGACTGTGTGGTTTTGCCGGCAGCCGACCGAAGCCGTCGCCGGTGATTCGCCTGTTTTCCTTTCTGCTCGACAAAGAGCAGGTGCCGGTTACGATTGAAGTAGACGGTGCGACACATTCGGTCGACGCCGTCGCCGGCAAGCCGTTCGATCCTGCAGACATCGAGCGGCCCGGCATACCGTCCCCGATTGAGGTGTCACCGGACTTCAGAAACGTCCCGCTGATCCGGCTCGCATTCGGACGCAGCGGCGACAAAGGCAACAATGCAAACGTCGGCATCGGTGCTCGCCAGCCGCGGTACCTGTCGTACATTTGGGCAGCGCTGACCGAAGACGCCGTTGCCGACGGGTTTGCTCATTTGCTCGAAGGTCCCGTCGAGCGTTTCCTGCTCCCTGGTACGAACGCGATCAACTTCGTATTGCACGACGTGCTTGGCGGGGGCGGTATCGCCAGCCTGCGCAACGATCCCCAGGGCAAGGGCTATGCGCAGCTGCTTCTGGACTTTCCCATACCGGTGCCTGCCGACATTGCGGAGGCGCTGCAGTGACCGTTTTCCAGTCGAAGATCAGCGCCCATACCGACACGTATATAAGGAATCGTGCGGACATGCTCGAACTCGTCGAGACGTTGCGCGCGATCGAAGCGCGTGCGGCTGCGCTGTCGGAGAAGCGGCGTCCGAGATTTGTGGAGCGCGACCAGCTTACGCCACGTGAGCGGCTGTCCCATCTGCTCGATCCCGGCATGCCGTTTCTGGAGATGTTTAACCTGACGAACTTCCTGGTCGAAGATCCCGATCGGAATACGAGCATTCCAGGAGCGAGCACGATCATCGGCATCGGCTTCGTGAGCGGCGTGCGCTGCCTGGTTTTCGTCGACGACAGTGGCATCAATGCAGGCGCGATGACTGCCGGAAGCTGGGACAAGTCTCTCGGCGCGCTGAAAATTGCAGCCAAGATGAAGCTGCCGTTCGTGCACCTGGTCGAGAGTGCAGGCGCAAATCTCATGAAGTACGAAGTCGAGCTCTGGGCGCACGCGGGCGGCATGTTCAATCGCCTGGCGCGGCTCAGCGCTGCAGGCATCCCGACGTTTGCCGTGCTGCACGGACCGTCGACGGCCGGCGGGGCGTATCAGCCCGGCATGAGCGACTACGTAATTGGCGTACGCAAGAACGGCATGGCGGCACTGGCCGGCGCTGCGCTTACGAGGGCGGCGACCGGCGAGGTCGCAGAGGATGCGGACCTGGGCGGTGCGGAAATGCACGCGAGCATTTCCGGTCTTGTCGAATACCTCGCTGACGACGATGCACACGGCATACAAATGGCGCGCGATCTTCTCGCGCGGCTGGACTGGAATGCCCACTGCGCGGCACCGCCGTGCCGGGATTTCGACGAGCCGGTATACGATCCGGATGAAATTGCGGGCGTCGTTCCTGTCGACTACAGGAAGCCATACGATGTCCGCGAGGTCATCGTGCGCATCGTCGACGGTTCCGACTTCATTGAGTTCAAACCGCGCTACGGCGTATCGACAGTCTGCATCCAGAGCAATATCTTCGGCTACGCGTGCGGCATCATAGGTAACAACGGACCGATCGACCCCAACGGTGCCACGAAGGCGGCGCAATTCATGCAGCTCTGTGATCAGGCCAACCTGCCGCTTGTGTTCCTGAACAATATCACCGGGTACATGGTCGGTACCGAGTATGAGCAGGCAGGCATGATCAAGCACGGTGCCAAAATGATCCAGGCGGTTTCGAACGTGCGCGTGCCGAAACTATCGCTTTATATCGGTGCCAGTTTCGGTGCCGGCAATTACGGCATGTGCGGCTACGCGTACGAGCCGGATTTTCTTTTCACCTGGCCAAACGCGACCACCGGTGTGATGGGTGGTGAGCAGGCTGCACTGACGATGGAACAGGTTGCGCGAATGGCAGCAAAGCGGCGCGGACAGGACGTCGATGAAGAACGGCTGGCGAAGCAGACCGCTGCAATTACCGCGCACTTCGATAAACAAAGCGATGCGTTCTATACGTCCGGTCACGGACTCGACATGGGCATGATCGATCCGCGTGACAGCCGCAAGGTGCTCGGCTTCGCGCTGGAGACATGTTGGGAGGCGCGCAACCGGACGCTGTATCCCAACAGTTTCGGCGTAGCACGAATGTAGACGGACAATCGAATGATCACATTACCCGAATGCAACACGCTGGAGACTGGTGTCGACCAGGGCTGGCTTACGGTAAGGCTTGACAGGCCGGAGGCGCGCAATGCGCTGACGGGCGAGATGGTCGATGAGCTAAGGGCCGTGCTTCGCGCGGTTCGCGATGATCGCGCAGTGCGAGGTATTACGCTGCGCGGCAACGGTGGCGTGTTCTGCGCCGGCGGCGACATAAAGGGATTCAAGTCGATTTTCCAGGGGCAATCCCTGTCGCTCGAAGATGTAGCCGCGGCAAATCGGGCCGGCGGCATGCTGTTTGCGGAGCTAAACTCGGCGCCGCAGGTCGTTGTCATGCTGATCGAGGGAGCGGCGGTTGCCGGAGGGCTCGGAATAGCCTGCGCCGGCGATATCGTGATCGTGACCGAAGACGCGAAATTCGCGATCACCGAAACGACGCTCGGGATACCGCCCGCGCAAATCGCGCCACTTCTGGTGGCGCGCCTGGGTCTGGCGACTGCCCGTCGGCTTGCGCTGACTGCGGCGAGATTGAGCGGTGCAGAAGCTCTCGAGATCGGTCTCGCAGATGCCGTCGTGAGCGACGCGTCGGGGCTCGACAGGGCGGAAGCGCAAATTCGCGATTCAGTTCGGATGGCCGCGCCGGGCGCCGTTGCCGAGACCAAGCGTCTGCTCCTGACCGCGGCTGCAATCGAGCGCGACGCAATTATCGACATCGCGGCAGACAGCTTCGCCCGCTGCATGCTCTCGGATGAAGGCCGCGAAGGCGTTGCTGCTTTCCTCGAGAAACGCAAACCTCGCTGGGCCAAATAGAGTGACGTTCGACAGTGTGCTCATAGCGAACCGCGGGGAGATTGCGTGCCGCATCGTTCGCGCCGCGCAGTCACTCGGGCTGCGCGCCATCGCCGTGTATTCCGATGCGGATGCCGATGCGCCGCACGTCGCGATGGCCGACGCCGCCGTACGCATCGGCACACCACCGGCGACGGACTCCTACCTGAACGTCGGCAATATCCTGCGAGCGGCACAAGTGACCGGCGCGGAAGCAGTGCATCCGGGATACGGCTTTCTCGCCGAGAACGCAGCATTCGCACAGGCCTGTCTGGCGGCGGGAATGACATTCATCGGTCCACCGCCTGCCGCGATCGAACTCATGGGCGACAAGGCCGCGGCAAAGCGCCACATGCAGGCGGCCGGCGTTCCCTGCGTGCCGGGGTACCACGGGCATGACCTGTCGGATGCCGCGTTGATTGAGGCCGCAGCGGAAATAGGCTTTCCGCTCATGGTGAAAGCCGCCGCAGGTGGCGGCGGTCGCGGCATGCGGCTGGTCGACAGCGCAAATGACCTTGGCGATGCACTGAGAATCGCGCGATCGGAAGCGGCTAGCGCATTCGGGTCCGACGAACTCATACTCGAAAAGGCGATCATCAGGCCGCGGCACGTCGAAATCCAGGTGCTTGCAGATGCGCACGGCAACTTCGTGCACCTGGGTGAGCGAGACTGCTCGGTCCAGCGGCGCCACCAGAAGGTCATCGAAGAGGCGCCCGGCCCCGGCATCACATCGGATCTGCGACAGCAGATGGGTCAGGCGGCAGTTGCTGCCGCTATGACTATCGAATACCAGGGTGCCGGCACGGTCGAATTCCTGCTCGACGAGTCCGGCGCCTTTTACTTCCTGGAAATGAACACGCGCCTGCAAGTCGAACACCCGGTCACCGAGGCCGTAACCGGCCGCGACCTCGTTGCCTGGCAGATTCGTATCGCCGCAGGCGAGCCGCTGAAGTTCCGACAGCAGGACGTGTCCTTCGATGGTCACGCTATCGAGGCGCGGCTGTACGCGGAAGATCCGGCGGACGGGTTTCGTCCGAGCGCGGGCCGCGTATTCGGGTGGTATCCACCCGTCGGTCCGGGCATACGAACGGATGCGGGAATCGAATCCGGTCTGGAAGTCTCGTCTTTTTACGATCCCATGCTCGCCAAGCTCGTTGCCTGGGGCGAGACCCGGGAAGTTGCGAGAAGGCGGCTCCTCAAAGCCCTGTCGGAGACGTGCCTGTTCGGCCCGCGCACGAACCGTGATTTTCTGATCGCCTGTCTGCAAACGGCCACGTTCAAAAAGGGGTTGGCGACGACGGCTTTGATTGCAGAGACTTTCGGCGACGCGTCGGCGTTCCTGCAGGCGCCGACTGAAGAGCATGCAGCTGTTGCGGCCGTACTCGACCATCAGGATGCCGCGCGCGTGACGCTCGCGAAGTCGGTGGCCGTAGCGCCGGTATTGCAAAATTGGAGTAGCCGCGGGCCGATGCACACGCATTATTCGTACGCGAGCGGCGGGCGCGAGTTCGACGCGGTCGTAACGACGCTCGGCAAAGACGACTACGCGGTTTCGATCGCCGGCAAGCATTTTCGCATCGGCTGCATCAGCAACGACGGTGTGCGTGCGGAACTGCGGGTCGATGGCCACAAGTGTGACGCTGCCTACTTCGTGCGGTCGCCGCACAGCATCCAGGTATTCCTCGGCCATCGGGAGGCGACATTTATGAATCGCTTGCAGGCTGCCGCCAGCGAGACCGCGTCGATAAGCGGACGCGTCCTCGCGCCGATGCATGGACGCCTCCAGGACCTGTTCGTGCAACCCGGTGACCGGGTCAGTGTCGGAACCCGCCTGGTTGTGCTCGAGGCCATGAAGATGCAGCATGAAATGCGCGCCGAGATCGATGGCGTGGTTACGGCGATCAACTTTGCTGCCGGGGAGCAGCTGGCGGCCGGCGATCCGATCCTGGAAATCAAGCCGCCCGACGACTCAGAAAGCAGGCCGGACGGTCGATAACGAACATGAAATCGGATCTTTGCGAAAAATTGGGCATCGACTTCCCGCTGTTCGCGTTCAGCCACTGCCGGGACGTCGTGGCGGAAGTCACGCGCGCAGGCGGGATGGGCGTCTTCGGTGCCGTGAGGTACTCGCCGGAGCAGCTCGAGGAAGAGCTCAGGTGGATCGATGCGCGAGTCGAAGGCAAGCCCTACGGTGTCGACCTGATCGTGCCAAATAAAATGGAAGGAAAAGGGGAGCGGCTCAGCGACGAGCAGATTCTTGCAGGCGTGCCGGAACAGCACCGCACTTTCGCGGCTGGCGTGCTCGAACGACACGGTATTGATGCAGCAGGTATCGCTGAAGACGCACGAGCGCATCTGCAATTTGCAAAGAGCTTGCAGGAGTACGGTGCCGCCGAGATGCTCGAAGTCGCGTTCGCGCATCCGATCGGACTCATTGCAAACGCGCTGGGTGTGCCGCCGAAGATCATGCTCGACATGGCCAATTCACGCGATGTACCGGTAGCTGCGCTCGTTGGCAGCAAACAGCATGCGATCCGCCAGGTCGAGGCCGGCGTCGACATACTTGTTGCCGCGGGCGGCGAGGCCGGCGGTCACTGCGGCGACGTATCGACGCTGGTGCTCGTCCCGGAAATTTGCGAAGCGGTGCAGCCGCTGGGCAATCCGCCGGTGCTCGCGGCCGGCGGTATCGTCACCGGCCGCCAGATGGCGGCGTGCATGGCGATGGGTGCGGCAGGTGCGTGGTGCGGCTCGGTCTGGCTGACCACGACCGAGGCCGAGACCACGCCGGTGCAGCGCGAAAAAATGCTGCGTGCCACCTCTCGCGATACCGTGCGCTCGCGCAGTCGTACGGGCAAGCACTCTCGCCAGCTGCGCTCCGCGTGGACCGACGCCTGGGAGGCGGAGGACGGTCCGGAACCACTGCCGATGCCTCTGCAGACGCTGCTGACGGAACCCGCACTCGCACGAATCGACAAGCTGTCGCAAACCGGCCACCGGGGCGCTGCAGAGCTCGCGACATACTGGGTCGGTCAGGGCGTCGGGCTCATGAACGAGGTCAGATCGGTTCGCGCCGTCATGCAGGAATTCCAGGAAGATTTTCTTGCGGCATGCGAGCGCCTCGAAACCGCCCTGCGGGAGCAGTGACGTGCGTGAAGTGACCGACCTGATTGACGAAAGCGAGGCGCTGTACCAGCTCGTCGCCGATCGCGACGATGTCCGTCTTGCGAAGAAAACCCAGTTCAAGAACTGGACGATCAACGACGTGCTCGCGCACCTGTATTTCTGGAACCGGATGGCCGTACTGTCGCTCGACGACGAGAAGGCGCTGCTCGAGACGCTGGATCGGGCATTCAAGGCCATCCCGACAACGGGATTGCGTGCGTTCGAGGATGAAGAGCTCGATAATCTTTCCGGCACGGCGCTGCGCGAGGCGTGGAGAAATCATTATCGTTCGATGGCGGACGTGTTCGCCGGCGTGGATCCCAAGCGGCGCGTGAAATGGGCAGGACCGGACATGAGCGTGCGCTCCAGCGTAACGGCGCGGCTCATGGAGACCTGGGCGCACGCACAGGCGGTGTACGACACGCTCGGTGCCGAACGTGTGAATAGCGACCGCATCAGGGGCATCGCCGTTCTCGGCGTCAATACGTTCGGCTGGGCGTTCAAGAATCGCGGACTGACCGTGCCCGACTCAACGCCTTTCGTGCGCCTCGTTGCGCCGTCGGGTGAAATCTGGGCCTGGGGTGAACCGCGGGACGAAGAACGCATCGAGGGCGACGCAGTCGAGTTCTGTCAGGTCGTAACGCAGACGCGCAACGTGGCCGACACTCGCCTGACGGTCGTCGGGGACCTGGCAACGCAATGGATGTCGATCGCGCAGTGTTTCGCCGGTCCGCCCGAGAATCCGCCTGGTCCGGGAACGCGGTTGGTTGTCCGTTAAGCGCGCCGTTTTGAATCCGGTGACCCCCACGTAAGTAAAAGATTTTCCAACCTTTTTCGGACCTCGGCCAGAGGGCCGGATACAATTCAATGCAGGTTGTGCGCCACGCTTTCCGAGCGAACTGAGCCGATGGTGTAGAAAAATGGCCGTAACGAGGCGAATTTGCTGTAGAACCTTGAGAAGACCGTCGCAGAGCGAACGGCGGAGTCCATTGGAGGTTTCAGCGACACGAGCATGAAAATCAGTAATCCGACCTCGCGCGACATCGCAGACATCGCCGGCGTGTCGCAGGCGACCGTGTCACGTGCGTTGCGCAACAGTCCCCTGGTGCGGCCGGAAACGCGCGAGCGAATTCACCGGATCGCACGTGAACTCAACTATTTCGTGAACCGCAACGCGGCCGGCCTGCGCACGCAGAGCAGCAACACGCTCGCGCTGCTGCTGTTTGACGAAACGGAAAGCGACGAGGCGGAAATCAACCCGTTTTTCCTGTCGATGCTCGGCAGCATCACGCGCTCGGCAAAACTGCTCGGCTATGACGTGCTCGTATCACTGCAGCAGCTGTCGGATGACTGGCCCGTCGAGTATCCGGCGAGCAATCGCGCCGACGGTCTGATTCTGCTGGGCTATGGCGATTATCGTGAATACCGTCCGAAGCTCAATGCGCTTGCCGACGCGAACACTCACTTCATTATCTGGGGGCCTATCGTCAAGGATCAGCCAGGCCACTCGTTCGGCTGCGACAACGAGACAGGCGGTTACGCGGCAACGAAGCATCTGCTCGACCTCGGGCGCCGCCGCATCGCGTTCATCGGCAATGTCTCGCGCGGCAGCCCGGAACTTGCCGCCCGTCACAAAGGATATCGACGCGCAAATCGCGAGGCGGGTCTCAGCGACAGTCCGTCTCTCCACATCAGGGCAGATAATTCGGAAGCGCTGGGCAACAAGGCCGCCGAGCGCCTGCTCGCAGGCGGTGAGGCATTCGACGCGATCTTTGCAGTTACGGACCTGCTTGCAATCGGCGCAATGCGGGCGCTTCAGGATGCGGGTAAGAAAATTCCGGCGGACGTCAGCATTGTCGGTTTCGACGACGTGCCGCTCGCCGCGTACGTTTCGCCGTCGCTCACCACCGTGCAGCAGAATACACGGTTAGCCGCAGAGGGTCTCGTACGTGGCATCGTCGGCCTGATACAGGGCAAACCGGTCGAGTCGCAGCTGATGACGCCGCGTCTGATCGTGCGCGATTCGTGCGGTGGACGACACGCCCAGGTGACGAGGAGCTAGGGGGGCGTTCGGCGTTTTCTGTCACGAACTTTGGAAACAATGCCCACGCTAAAAAATGCGGAATGTCGCCCAGCGATCACCGCAGTCGCGGCAAGGTGACTCTCGCACATCCCCGTGCTCCGCGATCTACGGACATCCTGTCCCGAATGTCGCTGACACGGCATTCGCAGTAGCTCGCGCCAGCGACGGCGGTGGCGTCCTCAGGAATCGGCCGTCCGTCCGTAACCTGCCGCCAGTGCAGCATTTTGGGCGGCGCGGCGTCCGTAGTACTACGAATGGTTGTGCCGCGGGCCAGTTCCCAGAATGTGCTGATGAGCACCGGGACGGATCGCCGCACATCCGTCGACGCGGCTATCTCCGCCGTGCTGGCGGCCGAGCAGGAGGCGCTAGCGGGTATCGCGGACTGCGAGAGCCGTGCCGACCGAATTCGCCGGGACGCGCAGGCAGCGGTCCGCGCGCAGGTTCGGCATGCGCAGGACCGGATTACCCGGCTGCACGCGGATTGCAAGCAGCGGACTGACGAGCTGGTTCGGGCACTCGAGCGCGAGGCTGGCCGCGATGCGGCAGAGGCTCCGGCGGCCGATTTCGAGCAGGAGCTGCTCCGAGAGGCAGTTCGCGCAGTTGCCGCCGCGCTGACGGATCCGGAGGCTTCAGGTGGTCATTGAATTTGCCTACGCAAAGGCGCGCTCACAGGCGTGGCTCGGTGATCGCTTGTCCGAGACGGGCTGGCAGACGCTCGAGACCAGCCGCGATCTTGCGCAATACCTGCACGCGGCGCGCGGTATGCCCATTTGGCGTTACGTCCAGCACTTTACGGCGAGCTCGTCGCCGCACGCGATCGAGCGCTCGCTCAGGCGGGACTGGCGGAGCGTCGTAGCCGGGCGTGCACAATGGGTGCCGGGCTCGTGGCGCCCGGCTGTCCGGTGGACTCGCCTGCTGCCCGACCTGCCGGCCATCGCCCACGTCGCATCGGGAGAAGCAGCGCTCGAGTGGATGGCCGATGATCCATCGCTTGCTTCGTTGACGCTTGCGCTCAACACAGCACAGCCTGCCGCCAGCGTAAGCGGCAAGTCACAACTGCCATCGGTAGCCGCTCTTGACGACGTACTCGTTTGGTGGCGGGAACGCTGGCAAACGCTTTGGCCCGCCGGAGCGTATGAGGTCGCGGGGCTCAGGGAACTTACTACGCTGATAGGCGCATTCCTGGAGAGTAACGAGACCGCGTTCGGCACGCGCGGCAAGTCCGATAATCCGGTCACGCGGCTCGATTATGCGATCACGCGGCTGCTGCGCCTCAAGCATGCCCAGCCGATGACCATCTTCTGCCACCTGCTGCTTACGGCCCTCGATCTCTGGCGGCTGCGGGCGGGCCTTGTCCGCCGAGCCCTCTTCAACGACGTCGCGCCGGGGCAGGCTGGATGACGCTCCGGCCGCAGCCCGCAGCATGGTTCGAAGTCCTCGTAGACCGTGAGGACCTCACGGCGGCGCTCGACGTACTTGCCCGTTCGGCGCGCGTCGAGCTCGAGGGCCACGGTGAAACTGCCGTCCCGGTGCTCGCGCCGGAATCCGGCGTCCTGCTGAATGAGTTTGCCGATCTCGAGCAGCGCTGCGCAGGCTTCTGGCCACCGCCGCAAGCGCACGAACCCGACGAACGCGAGGAGCCGCAGGTAATGCTTAAGCATGCCATGGAGAGGCTCCGGTCCTGGGTCGCAGACGCCAGTAAACCGATCGAGGCGCTGGAGCATCGGCGCCGCGCATACGCCGAACTCGAGCTCCTCAATACGCTTTTCCGCGAGAGCGGACCGTCACTCCCCGATCTGGCGGAGCTGTCGAAGGCCGGACCGATGCTCAAGACCCGTCTTTTTGCGCTGGCCGACGACGCGTGGCCGGAAACGCTGCCGGAGAACAGCATTACGCGGCGCATCGCAACCCCGCAGCTGGTATTCCTGCTCGCGGTCGGCCTGCCGGCGGACATCGACGAGCTCGAGATCAGGCTAAAGGCGCAGAAGGCGCGACCCGTGGCGCTCCCGGCCGATCTGCCGGAGTCAATCGAGGCCGCCGCCACGGTCATCGCGGAGCGACTCGACGCGGCGAATTCCGCCATCGATGACGCCGAGAACGCGATCCGAGCACTCAATGAGGAGCACGACGTCGCCGACGCGGTCGCCGACGCGCGCTTCGTTCGCTGGTATGTGGACAACATACCGGTTCTCGCATCGACCGAGCACTTTGCCTGGATCACGGGCTGGACGAGCGACCCGAACGAGGAAGATCTGCTCGGCCGGCTCGCAGCTGCGGACATAAGAGGTTTGCTGCGACTGACGGAGCCGCCGCCCGGTTTCGAACCGCCGCTTCTGCTGCGCAATCCGCCGTGGATGCGGCCGTTCGAAATCTTCACCCGGATGCTCGGCGTGCCCGCCGCGAGTGAAGCCGACCCGACCCGCATCGTCGCCATCGCCAGCCCGCTGATGTTCGGGTATATGTTCGGCGACGTCGGTCAGGGGGCCGTGCTGCTGCTAGCAGGCATCCTGCTCCGGAAGCGCTTCCCGATTCTGCGTCTCCTGATCGCTGCCGGCGCGGTCAGCATCATTTTCGGTGCGCTGTTTGGCAGCGTATTTTCGCTCGAGGATTTCTTGCCGGCACTTTGGCTCAGGCCAATAGATGCTCCGATCACGATCATCGTCATCCCGTTGATCGGTGGGGCCATGTTGCTACTGATCGGTATGTGCCTGGACGCAGCACAGGCCTACTGGCAGCGGCGAGCCCGCGGCTGGTGGCAATCGGGCGCAGGGCTCATGCTGTGCTACCTGTCGCTGCTCGCGGCGCTCTGGCAGCCGGCGCTGCTGTGGATCGCCGCGCTTGGCGGTGGCTGGTTCGTCATCGGTCATGCGCTTACGAGTCACGGCAAACGCCTCGCGGCGGCCGGGTCCGCGCTCGCCGAATTTATCGAATCGGTGCTGCAGCTCGTGGTCAACACCGTCTCGTTCGTCCGCGTCGGAGCGTTTGCGCTGGCGCATTCCGGGCTGTCGCTCGCCGTTGTGGGCGTCGCGGGTGCGAGCGAATCAACCGTTCTCTATGTGTTGATCCTTGTAATCGGCAATGTATTGATCATCGGCCTCGAAGGTCTCGTCGTTGCCATCCAGACGACGCGCCTGGTGCTCTTCGAATTCTTCGTTCGTTTCCTGCACGCCGAGGGGCGTCCGTTCAGGCCGATGGAGCCCGTCGGCAAACCAGTTAGCCACCAATACGGGAGATCATGATGAAACCTGGCAACAAGACCCTGACTGCCGCCGTGGCGCTGACGGTACTGACCGCGACCATCGCAACCGGACTTCTGCTCGTCGGATCCTCGCTCGGTGCGGCGGAAACTGCAGTGCCGAGCGCAGTGTCGCCCGACGTCGTGCGCTGGGGACTGATCGCTGCCGCCGTGGCGACGGCCGCGTCTGCGCTCGGCGCGGGGTACGCCGTCGCGCACGTCGGCAGTGCGGCCATCGGTGCGCTTGCCGAGAAACCGGAACTGCTGGGCCGGCTGCTGATCTTCATCGGTCTCGCCGAGGGCATCGCGATCTATGGTTTGATCATCGCGATCCTGATACTGAACCGGCTCGGCTGACGTGGCCGCGCCGCTCTTCATCGGTGACGAGGTGACCGCGGCCGGATTCCGGCAGGCGGGTCTCGCCATCGAGACGCCGGCGCTCGGCGACGTCGCCAGGACATTTTCCGAGGCGCTAAAACGGTCACCCATGCTGGTGATCAGTGCTGCCTATGCCGCCGCTCTGCCACCCGGCGCGCTCGACGCTGCCGTGCGCAACGCGGAGCCGCTGATCGTGATCGTGGACGACGCTGCGCGGCCGAATTCGACGCCGGACGCGGCCGCAGAGATCAATCGGGTGCTGGGCATCGAGTCGTGACGGAATTTCGTGGCATCCTCGAACTACAGGTGAACGCGCTGCTCACGAGTCTGCATGCGCAAAAGGAGCGTCGTTGCCTGGAGATCGTGCGGGAGGCCGAGCAGCATGCGAAAGAGCTCATACGTACGAGCCGACACGAACTCCGCAAACGCCGCCGGCAGGCCGTTGCCGAGGAGCGTCAGCGCCGGCAGGCGACGCTTTCGCAGGCGCAAAACCGCATCCGTTCCGCCGCGAGTCAGCGCATGCAAAAGCTGTACGCACGCGTGCTGCAGGCGGCCTGGCCCGAGCTCGAGGCCGAACTCGAACGGCGCTGGAGCGGCGCGCGAGAGCGCAGGGCCTGGTGCGCGCTGCTGCTCGACGAGGCTGTACAGACCCTGCGCCCAAAGCCCTGGCGGATCGAACATCCGGCCGATTTGTCCGGCGCTGACGCGAAATGGCTTGCTTCGGCCGTCGCGGAGCGTGGCCTGCCCGCCGCGAGCCTCGGTCGCGACGACGGTCTGACCGCCGGGCTGCGAATACGCGAGGGCGCGGCCTCTGTCGACGGCTCGCTTGCCGGCCTGCTCGCCCGACGGGAAACGATCGAAGGTATGCTGCTCGCGGCCTTCGAAGCCGAACTCGATATTGCGGCGGACGATGCCGATGGCTGACGCGCGCATCACGTGGATCAGCGGCCCGGTGCTGCGCGGCCGGACCGGTGACAGCTTCCACGTGCGCGATGCCGTCTTCGTCGGCCCCGGCAGGTTCTTAGGCGAGGTGATTCGCGTCGACGAGGACGGCATCGTCGCGCAGGTTTACGAGGACACCACCGGACTCAGGCCCGGTGATCGGGTGACGGGCGCGGGCCACCGGCTGGCAATTCGTCTTCGGCCGGGCCTTTTAGGGAATATTTTCGACGGCCTGCTGCGACCGCTGAGAAGTATGCCGGGTGATGTCATCATGCCGGGAATGGGCGCGCCGGAACCGACGAGCATCGGCTTCAGTCCTTCGGTCGGTGTCGGGGAGGACGTCTATCCGGGTCAGGTCCTGGGCGAGCTCGATACGCCGTACATCCGCGAGCGCTGTCTCGTTCCGCCCGATGTCGGCGGGACGGTAAAACGCATCGCGGATCGGGGTACCTACGGGGACGACGAGACGCTGTGCGTTCTTACCGACGCGGCCGGTAACGATGTGCCGCTATCGGCCGGGCACGACTGGCCGGTTCGCGTGCCGCGGCCGCTTGCGCAACGCCTCGCAGCGAGCGAACCGCTCGTTACCGGGCAGCGGATCATCGACACGCTGTTCCCGGTCGCGCGCGGCGGCAAGGCGGCGCTGCCCGGCGGCTTCGGAACGGGCAAGACGATCCTCCAGGAAAGCCTCGCCAAATGGTGCGACGCCGACGTCATCGTCTACGTCGGCTGCGGGGAACGCGGCAACGAGATGGCCGAAGTACTGAACGAGTTTCCGCAGCTCGACGATCCGCGCACCGGCCGGCCGCTGCTCGATCGCACGGTCATCATTGCGAATACGTCGAACATGCCGGTCGCTGCCCGTGAGGCGAGTATCTATACGGGCATTACGCTGGCCGAATATTATCGTGACCAGGGGCTGCACGTGGCGCTCCTTGCCGATTCGACGACGCGCTGGGCCGAGGCCTTGCGCGAGATCTCGGGGCGGCTGGGCGAGCTGCCCGGCGAGTTCGGGTTCCCGGCCTATCTGAGCTCCCGTCTCGCCGAGTTCTACGAGCGGGCCGCTTATGGCGAAACGCTGGCAGGCCTCCGCGGGTCGGTGACGATAATCGGTGCCGTAAGCCCGCCTGCGGGCGACTTTTCCGAGCCGGTAACGAGTCAGACCAAGCGCTTCGTTCGCAGTTTCTGGGCGCTGGACCGGGACCGCGCTCAGGCGCGCTTCTTCCCGGCAATCCATCCGCTAACGTCCTACTCTGACGATGTCGATTTGCTCGCGGCGTGGTGGCAGGCGCAGGGCAATCCCGATTGGTTACGCCATCGCCTGCGGATACTCGAGCTCCTCGAACACCGGGCCCGTCTCGAGCGCATGGCGCGCATTGTGGGTAAGGACGCGCTGCCGCCGCCTCAGCAGCTGACCCTTCTGTGCGCCGATCTTATCAACGAGTCGCTGCTCCGGCAGTCGGCGTTTTCGCCGGTCGATCGCTACTGTTCCCCGCAACGCCAGACCGCGCTGATGCGCGCGATTCTCACCTTCATCGATCGCGCCGAGCGGGCGCTGGCCGATGGCGTCAGCCTCGAGTCGATCCAGGAGCTCCCGGTGCTGCGCCAGCTGCAGCGCGCGGCCGAGGAAATCCCGGAAGACAAAATCGACCGTTTCCGTATGCTGCTGCGCAAGCTGGACGACGAGTTCGAGCGTGCGCCGAAGGAGGCTCAAGTTGCGGGCTGAGCTCACCGTCCGGGATGCGGCAATTCGCGTCGAGGGGCCGCTTCTTTTTCTCAGGCGCACGGTCAACGTTGGCCTGAACGAAGCCGTGGAAGTGATTGGCAGCGACGGCAATGCCCGGCTGGGCCGCATCGCGACAATCGACGAAGAGACACTGATCATCGAGGTGCTCGAATCGACCGCAGGGCTCGGCGTTCGCGATACCGTCGTTGCGATGCCGGCGGAGCCGATACGCTTCGGAGTCGGACCGCACATGCTCGGTCGCGTGTTCGGCAGTACTGGAAAAGCGCTCGACGGGCACGGCGCCATTCCTGCCGTACGACGCCTCCGCATCGACGGCATGGCCCTCAATCCCGCGCGCCGCGCGATGCCGACGGATTTCATCGAGACCGGGGTTACCGCAATCGATCTCCTGAACAGCCTCGTGCGCGGCCAGAAGCTGCCGCTGTTTTCGGGCAGCGGCTTGCCGCATGATCGCCTTGCCGCGGAGATTGCGCAGCGTGCTCGCATCAAGGGGGGTTCGGAACAGGATTTCGCCCTCGTCTTCGTGGGTATTGGCGTATCCCATGACGTCGCCGAGCGCTTTCGCGCGGCAATGGACGCAAGCGGCGCGCTCGAACACACCATCATGTTCCTGAATCTCGCCGACGAATCGAGCGCGCAGCGGCTTCTCACTCCGCGGTACGCGCTTACGGCCGCTGAGTACCTGGCATTCGTGGAAAACCGCCATGTCCTGGTCATCATGACCGACATGACGAATTACTGCGAAGCGCTGCGCGAGGTGTCCGCAAGTCACGGTGAGATCCCGGGTCGCAAGGGTTTCCCGGGTTATATGTATTCCGATCTCGCGAGCCTGTTCGAACGCGCGGGTTGCCTGCACGGCCGAACAGGGACGCTGACGCAGTTGCCGATACTGACTCTGCCGGGCGACGACATCGGTCATCCGATCCCGGACCTGACCGGCTACATAACCGAGGGCCAGATCGTGCTTGCGCGCGAGCTTGCGCGGCGTGACATCTATCCGCCAATCAACGTTCTGCCTAGCCTGTCGAGGCTCATGGACTACGGCACGGGCGAGGGATTCACTCAGACCGATCACCCGGCACTCGCGAGCCAGCTCTTTGCCGCCTACGCCAATGCGCGCCGGGTGCGTGTGCTCGCGAGCGTCATGGGAGAGGAGGGGCTGTCTGATACTGATCGAAGTTATCTCGAATTCGGCGAGCGCTTCGAACAGGAGCTGGTCAAACAGGACGGTCCGCGTTCGCTCGAAGAGAGCATGGCCGTGGGC